>DASPUW010000040.1:0-6347 GCA_035622675.1 Burkholderiales bacterium
GTCGATCCCGAGGAAGCGCTCGTTGCCGCTGCTTCGAGCTGCCACATGCTCACCTTCCTCTACCTCGCGGCAAAGCGCGGCTTCGTGGTCGACACCTACGAGGACGACGCGTTCGGCGTGATGGAAAAGAACGCGCAGGGAAAGCTTGCCATCACCCGCATCACGCTGCGGCCCAGGATCGAATTCTCCGCCGGCAAGATGCCCATGGCGTCGGAGCTCGAGGCGCTGCATCATTCCGCGCACGAAGAGTGCTATATCGCCAGCTCGATCAAGTCCGAGGTCGTGGTTGAAGTCAGCTGATCCGCGCTGGCGCTCGATCGCGAGCTTCTCCGCAGGGCGTGATTGATCTTGCCCGCCATCCCCGCCTTCCCTAGCAACCCGGGGAAGCAGCGAAGGACGTGATGACCGAAGCACGCATCACCTGGATGCTCGTCGCGCTGTGCGCGGCGAACTTCACCGTGACTTCCTCGGGTTCGGCCATGGCGCCCTTCCTGCAGGCGATCGCCGACGACCTCGCCATCACCCTTCCGGCTGTGGCCCACTTGTTCGCGATCCAGGCCATCGCGTGGGGAGGCGCGGCGCTGGTCGCCGGCGCCTTCTCGCTGCGGCTCGGCCGACGCTCGGTGCTCGTCGCGAGCCTGCTGCTGATGGGCGCGACGCGGGTCGGGTTCGTCTGGTCGCCCAACTATTCGGTGGCGCTGACCTGGCAGGTGCTGTCCGGCCTATGTGGGGGCGCTTTCATGGGGACGGTGTTTGCCGCGGTGTCGGATCACGTGCCCGCCGGGATGCGCGGGCGCGCGCTGAGCTGGGTTATCACCGGGCAGTCGTTGTCGCTCGTGCTCGGCGTGCCGCTGGTTACGCTGCTCGGCACGCTGGGCGGCTGGCGCGAGGCGCTAGCCGTCCACGCTGCGGTGACAATGCTGACCGCGATCGCCGTACGCTGGTCCACACCGCCGGATCCGCCACCACATGCGGCCGCGCATCACACGCGTCTTCCGCTGGACGCCCTGCTGCGGCCAAAATTGCTCGCGCTGCTGGCGGCCGGGACCGCTGAGCGCGTCTGCTTTGCTACGCTCGCGATCTATCTCCCGACATTCCTGCAGCGTGCCTACGGTATTTCGTTCGGTCCCTTGGCGCTCGCATTGGCCGTGGTCGCGCTCGGCAATCTGGCCGGGAACCTGATCGGCGGGCGGGTGGCGGATCGTGCTCGCTCGCGAGGAGCGGTGTTCGCGTTGACGCTGGCTCTCACTGCGGCGCTTGCCGTCCCTACTCTCATGTGGAAGCCTGGCCTCGCGCTTTCGATGGCTCTTGGCTTTGTCTACTGCTTCGTCAACGCGTCGGGGCGGCCGGTGCTGATGGCGACGCTCGCGGACATGCCGAACGAGGTTCGCAGCGCCCTGTTCGGCCTCAACGTGACGACGGCGAGCCTGGGCTGGCTGCTGGCGGGCTCGGCCGGCGCGTGGCTGGTCGCTTCGGGTGGATTCGTCGGACTGGGCGCGTTCTGCGCGGGGATGGCGCTGCTGGGCGCGGTGCTGGCGCTAGCGAGCGTCCCCGGTCAGCGGCGCTCTGCATAGTAACGCTGTAGGATCACGAGAAACTTTTCCGGGGAGCAGATCTTGCGCGTCAACTCGCTCGGTTACGTCGGCGTGCACGCTACGGACACAGAGGCGTGGCGGGCATTCGCGGCAGACGTGTTCGCCATGCAGACACAGCCGACGGCATTCGGCCTCTCGCTGCGCATGGACGACCGGGAGCACCGGATTCTCGTCCACCGCGGTGAAGGCAAGGGCGGCGGCTACTACGGGTGGGACGTCGGTGGTGCCATCGAGCTCGAAGACGCGGCAGGAGAGCTCGAGGCGCACGGCGTGAAGGTGCGTCGTGCGCAGTCTGCAGAGCTCGACATCCGCCGAGTGGCTGGCATGCTGTGGTTCGAGGATCCGCTGCGTAATCGCGTTGAGCTGTTCTACGGGTTGGCGCCGGCGAGCGCGCCATTCGAGCCGCCGCGGCCGCTGAGCGGATTCCGCACCGGCCCTCTGGGCCTCGGGCATGCCGTGCTCACCGTGCCGAGCGCGGATGCCGTCCTGCCGTTCTACCGCGACGTGCTGGGCTTTCGTGTGAGCGACTACACGACGCGGCCGTTCAACGCCACGTTCCTCCATGTCAACGCGCGCCACCACAGCCTCGCGCTGCTCGAGACGGGGCAGGCCGGCCTGCATCACATCATGGTGGAGGTGCTGTCTTTGGACGATGTGGGCAAAGCGTACGACGCCGCGCTGCAGCGCGATAGTGTCGCCGTTACGCTCGGCCGGCACACGAACGACCACGTCCTGTCCTTCTACGCGTGGTCGCCGTCCGGCTTCCTGATGGAATGTGGCTGGGGCGGGCGCTCGATCGACGATTCGACCTGGATCGTGACGGAGATGACGGACGGGCCGAGCATCTGGGGACACGAGCGCTCGTGGCTCGGTGAGCAGAAGCGCAACGAGGCGCGGGGGCTGCGGGAGCAGGCTGCCGCCGCTGGGTTGCGCGCGCCTCTGCACGTTTCGCCCGGCGAGTACGACGAGATTGCCCCCCACCCCGGCCCTCCCCCGCGGGCGGGGGAGGGAGGGCAGCATGGATAACTGGAGCGCGTCGCTGCGCCTGCGGAAGCCGGCGCTGCGCAGCGAGCTCGGCATCGTCGCCGCTCAGCACCGCCGCGCCGGGGAGGCTGGCGCTGCCATCCTCAAGGAGGGTGGCAACGCGGTCGACGCAGCGATCGCGACGTCGTTCGCCCTCGGCGTGCTCGAGCCCTGGATGAGCGGCATCGGCGGAGGCGGCGCGATGGTGCTGTATCGCGCCGCGGAAGACGACTACACCGTCATCGACTTCGGCATGCGCTCGCCAGCTTTGCTCAACCTGGCCCGCTATCCCCTGAGTGGCGAGGGCGCTTCCTCCGATCTGTTCCCGTGGGCGCGGGTGCAGGACGATCGCAACGTGCACGGCCCGCTCGCCATCGCGATACCAGGAGTGGTGGACGGGATGCGGCTCGCGCACGAGCGCTATGCCAACCTTTCGTGGGACGCGCTCCTGCAGCCCGCAATCGCGTTCGCCGAGGAGGGCCTGCTGATCGATTGGTTTGCGGTAGAGAGCATTGCCAGCGCCGCGGCGGATCTCAACCGCTATCCCGGCAGCCGCGAATGCTTTCTCGTCGACGGTCGCCCTCCAGTGCCGACGTGGTCGGGGCGCAGCGAGGTCCGCTTGCCGCAGCAGCGCCTCGCCCGCACGCTGCGCCGGCTCGCGCAGACGGGCCCGCGGGATTTCTACGAGGGCAACTTGGCGCAGGTGCTTGCGCGCGAGATCCAGGCCGCGGGCGGCGCGCTCTCCAGGCGCGATCTGGCGGGCTACGAGGCGCGAGTGGTTGCGCCGCTCTCGCTCACCTATCGCGACGCACGCATCGCGGCGACGCCGGAGCTCACCGGCGGCCCGACGCTTACCCACATCCTGCGCGCTCTCGAGCAGCGGCTCGCTGCGGCCGGGGGGCTGGATGCGCGGTCGTACGTCGCCTACGCGGAGTGCCTGCAGGAAAGCTACACGTATCGATGGACACACATGGGCGACGTCGATGGCGGCCGCGCGCCGGGATGCACGTCGCATTTCTGCGTCGTCGACAGCCGTGGGAACATGGCCGCGGTCACGCAGACTCTGCTATCGATCTTCGGCTCGCGCTTCACGCTGCCGGAGACGGGCGTGCTCATGAACAACGGCATCATGTGGTTCGATCCCGAGCCGGGCAAGCCCAACTCGCTCGCGCCCGACAAGCGCTGTCTCACCAACTACTGCCCGATCATCGCCGAGCGCGGCGAGCAGCGATTCGCGCTGGGCGCATCCGGCGGGCGCCGCATCCTGCCGGCCGTCACCCAGCTCATGTCCTTCCTGACCGACTACGGCAAGACGCTGGACGCGGCCTTTCATCTGCCCCGCATCGATGCGAGCGAGGGCGACCTGGTGATCGGCGATGCCCTGCTGGCGGAAGAAGTGCACAGCGCGCTCGATGAGCGCTTTGCCTACGTGCGCATGCGGCGGCAGACTCTGCCATTCAAGTTCGCGTGTCCGAGCGGCGTGCTGCGTGCGGGCACAACCAACTGGGGAGCTACCGAAATCGCCTCGCCTTGGGCCGACGCAGTGAGCGAGCCGGAGTAGAGAACACCACCCCGCCTGCTGCGCAGGCACCCAGGAGGGGCAAGATCTTTCCCCTCCTTTTCAAGGGAGGGGTGGCACCGAAGGTGACGGGGTGGTTGGCGCTAGCGAAATTTCCGCGCGACGAACCGCCCCCCGCCGAGCTTGCCCTCGCGAAAGAGCCCGACGAAGAAGGCGTACGTTTCGTCCCACCTGCGAAAATGCTCCGCGCCGAACTTGCGCACGGTGTCCGCTTCGAGGCTGCGGTACATGGCCAGACGCTGGACCAGGATCTGCGCCCAGTGCTCGCCCAGGTCCTCTCGATGGATGACGGCGCAGCCGTTCTCGATCAGCAGATCGCGGTAGCCATCGAGCGTCTCGAGCGTGGGGAACGGCATGCCCTGTTGCATGCGCTGCATCTCGGCGGGCTCCAGCGCGTCGCGCCGCAGGATGTCGGTGAATGCGATGGTTCCGCCAGGCTTGACGACGCGCGCGCACTCGGCGATGAGCTGCGGCTTGTCCGGAACATGGCACCAGGCCTCTTGGCCGATGACCACGTCGAAGCTGCCGTCGTCGAATGGCATCTGCAGCGCGTCGCCGAGACGGAAATCGACCAGGTGTGCGAGCCCGGCTAGGCGCGTCAGGCGTATCGCGCTGTCGTAGCGGCTGCGCGTGAGATCGAGCCCGGTGACCCGGCAGCCGATGCGCTGCGCCAGGTAGCGCGCCGGGCCTCCCATGCCGCTGCACACGTCGAGCACGTGGTGCGAACGGTCGATGCCGGCCTTCGTCGCCAGGATTTCGTTCGCTTCGACGCCGCCGAAATGATCCTGGTCGTGCTCCTGCAGGATGTCCTCGCTCAGGCCGTCCAGGGCAATGCCTTTCCCTGCGAGCGCAGCGAGGATCTGCTCCTCGTTGATCGGGTGCGCGTCGTAGAACGCGACGACGGTTGGTGGCTGGCCCAACTACGAACCTTGCTTCGCCCACGAATCGCGCATCGTCACCGCGCGATTGAACACCGGTTTGCCCGGCGCGTGATCGACTTGATCTGCGACGAAGTAGCCGTGCCGCTCGAACTGGAAGCGCTCTTCGGGCTTGGCCTGACCCAGCGCAGGCTCGACGTAGGCGGTGATGACTTTCTTGGCGTTCGGGTTGAGGTCGCCCAGGAAGTCGCGGCCGCCGGAACCCGGGTAGGGCACGCGAAACAGCCGGTCGTACAGGCGCACCTCCGCCGCGACGGCATGCCGGGCCGAGACCCAGTGCACGTTGCCCTTCACCTTCTTCTGCTCCGAGCCCGCGGTGCCGCTGCGCGTCTCGGGCTGGTACTCGCAGTGGACGATGGTCACGTTGCCATCCGAGTCTTTCTCGAAGCTCGTGCACTTGACCACATACGCGTAGCGCAGGCGCACCTCGTTCCCGGGATAGAGGCGGTAATAGCCTTTGGGAGGTTCGATCTGGAAATCCTCACGCTCGATCCACAGCTCGCGGGAGAAGGGCATGCCACGCTTCCCCAGCTCGGGCTTCTGCGGATGGTTGGGCGCTTCGCACACCTCTTCCTTGTCCGCGGGGTAGTTGTCGATGACGAGCTTGATCGGATCGAGCACGCCGATGCGCCGGGTAGCGCGCTCGTTCAAGTCCTCGCGCATGCAATCTTCGAGAATGGTGTAGTCGATCCACGAATCGGCCTTGGATACGCCGATGCGATCCGCAAACAGGCGGAAGCCCTCGGGGGTGTATCCGCGCCGGCGCGCGCCGACCAGAGTGGGCATGCGCGGATCGTCCCAGCCGTCAACGTGTTTCTCCTCCACCAGCTGGATCAGCTTGCGCTTCGACAGCACCACGTAGGTCAGGTTGAGGCGCGCGAACTCGATCTGCTGCGGCAGCGGCTTCTGCAGGATGCCGAAGTCGGCCAGGCGGTCGTTGATCCAGTTGTACAGCGGGCGATGGTCCTCGAACTCGAGCGTGCACAGGGAGTGGGTGATGTTCTCGAGCGCGTCCGACACGCCATGGGTGAAATCGTAGCTCGGATAGATGCACCACTTGTCGCCGCTGCGGTGATGGTGCGCGTGGCGGATGCGGTAGGCCACGGGGTCGCGCAGGTTGATGTTGGGCGAGGCCATGTCGATCTTGAGCCGCAGCACGTACTTGCCGTCCGGGAACTCACCCGCGCGCATGCGCCGGAGCAGGTCCAGGCT
>DASPUW010000041.1:0-4542 GCA_035622675.1 Burkholderiales bacterium
TCACTGCGTACAGTCATCACTTCGAGATGACTCGCGATCGCGCGACAGTTTGCTGGACAACTGAAAGCGCGCGCGTCGTAAGTGATGTTGCTGTGCGCGCGATTGTAGCAAGACGCAGGCCAAGGTTGCGAGCGGATCCGAGGCGCGCATCACACGTTCAATGTATTGCAAGATACGGAATTGGTCCTGCGCCGGTGCGTACGACGTCTTTCAACGACACTGGGTATAGTCGCAGTTGCGCAACCGATTCGCTTCTACTGAAGGCGGTTCAAGCCAAACAACGGTCCGCAAATGCACTGCCATACCCTGAGCACAGTGGCGAAGCACGGCAGCAGTGCGACGGTGCGCGCGCGACCCTTGCATCTTGCATGCAACGCACGAGCCGGCGGCAATCCGATCAAGCACATCAACCCGAAAGATCCGCCAAGACGCAAGACGGTCAAGCGCTCAGCGGTGGGCTGCGAGGATCGTCCTGATCTGCTCGAGTGCCGCCGGGTCTTCCAGCGTGGTCAGATCGCCCGGGTCTCGGCCTTCCGCCAGCGCCTGAATGCTGCGCCGGAGCAGCTTGCCCGACCGCGTCTTGGGCAAGAGCTGGACGAAGTGAATTCGGCTCGGCCGCCCGATAGCGCCCAACTCGCGGTCCACGGTGGCCATCACTTCGCGTTCATGTGCCGCTGCTAGTTCCGGTGTCGCCACCTTCGCCGGGTCCTTGACCACCGCAAAGGCTACCGGCACCTGCCCCTTCACCGCGTCATTCACTCCCACGACCGCAACCTCGGCGACATTGGGATGGGCCTGCACGGCTTCCTCGATCTCGCGTGTCCCCAGGCGATGCCCCGCCACGTTTATCACGTCGTCCGTACGCCCCAAGATAAAGTAGTAGCCGTCCTCATCACGCAACGCCCAGTCGAACGTGGTGTACAGCTGCTGAGGCTGAAACGCCGAGAAGTAGGTCTGCACGAAGCGCTGGTCATCGCCCCATACGGTGCTCATGCATCCAGGCGGCAGAGGCGGCTCGATGCACAACACGCCCTTCTCGTTCGGCCCCACCTCCTCGCCCGTGCTCTCGTGCTTGAGGGCAAGCCGGTAGCCGTACGCGGCGAAGCTCGGGGAACCCAGTTTGCGCGAAGTCTCTTCCACGCCGGGGACGCTGGTCAGTATCGGCCAGCCGGATTCGGTCTGCCAGTAATTGTCGATGACCTTGACGCCCAGCCCCTGCTCGATCCATTCGGACGTGGGCTGATCCAGCGGCTCTCCTGCGAGGAACAGGTACTTCAGCGTCGACGTGTCATATTTCTTCAGAAATGCCAGGTCCTGCTTTTTGAGCACCCGCACCGCGGTCGGCGAGGAGAACATCGATGTCACACGGAAGTCCTGCACGATCTTCCACCATACCCCGGCGTCGGGGCGCGTCGGCACGCCCTCGTACATGATCGTTGTCGAGCCGTTGAGCAACGGCGCGTACACGATATAAGAGTGCCCTACCACCCAACCGATGTCTGAGGTGCTGAAGTACGCGTCGCCCGGCTGCGAACAGAAGATATGGCGCATCGAAGCCGCAAGCGCCACCGCGTAGCCGCCCGTATCGCGCTGCACGCCCTTCGGCCTGCCGGTCGTGCCGCTCGTGTAGAGAACGTAGCTCGGCTCGGATGACTCGAGCCATACAACAGGTTCTTCGGCGTTGAGCTGCGCAGTCAGCGCCGCATAGTCGAGGTCTCGCCCTGCGTTCATTGACAAGGCTGGGGCCAGCCCCCGATTTACGACCACCGTATGTTCTGGTGGCGACTTCGACAGACGGATCGATTCGTCCGCCAGCGGTTTCAGCGCGATGACCTTCCCCATTCGCATGGCTGCGTCGCTGGTGACCATCACTTTGGGCCGCGCATCGTCGATGCGGGCCGCCAGGCTCGCGGCGGCGAATCCACCGAAGACGACCGAGTGGATTGCGCCGATGCGCACAGTAGCCAGCATCGCGAACACCGCCTCGGGAATCATCGGCATGTAGATCAGCACGCGGTCGCCCTTGCCGACCCCCAGGGCACGCAGAATCGCGGCCATCCGGTTCACCTCGGCGTGCAGCTCCCGGAAGGTGAAGCTTCTCTGCTGATCGACCTCGGTCGAGATCCAGACGAGCGCGGCCTGGTCGGCCCGGGTGGCCAGATGCCGGTCGATCGCGTTGTGGCACAGATTCGTCTGGCCTCCCACGAACCAGCGCGCAAAGGGCGGTCTGCTGTAATCGAGCACGCGCTCGAACGGACGGTGCCAGTCGATGAGGCGAGCCTGCTCCGCCCAGAAAGCGTCTGGCTGCTCGATCGACCTGCGGTAGAAGTCCCGATAACTGCCAGCCATGCTCTCCTCCCCGCCCCGCAATGCAGCTGGCAAGTTTCAGCCGCCTGCTCTGAAACGGGCGCTGCGAGACTCGATCAGAGCTTCACCACCGTCCGCCCGCGCGCTTGCCCCTTCAGGATCCGGTCGAACACGGCGGGCAGATCGTCCAGCGTTACCGTGTTGCACATGTCGGCCAAATGGCGCGGCTTGAGGTCCGAACCGAGCCGCTGCCAGACCTTCTGGCGCGGGCCCATGGGTGCGTTCACGGAGTCTACGCCGAGCAGGCTGACGCCGCGCAGGATAAAAGGCATGACCGTCGTATTCAGCGTGTGGCTCGCCGCGAGGCCGATGCTGGCCAGGGCGCCGCCGACCTGCATGGTGCTCGCAAGCCATGCGAGCGTGTCGCCCCCGAGGTTGTCCACCGCGCCGGCCCACGTGGCCTTATCGAGCGGCTTGATGCGGGACAGATCGAGGCTGCTGCGCAGGATGATCTGCTTGGCGCCAAGTTGTTTGAGGTATCCGGCCTCGGCTTCTTTGCCGGTGAGAGCCGTCACGTCGTACCCGGCCTTCGCGAGGATGTCGACAGCAATGCTCCCGACACCGCCGGTGGCTCCTGTGACGATGACCGGCCCCTTGCGAGGGTCGAGACCCTCGTGCTCCATGCGCTCCACCGCGAGACCCGCCGTGAAGCCCGCGGTGCCGAGCGCCATCGACTCGAACAGCGTCAACCCCTTCGGCAGCGGCACTACCCAGCCGGCCGGCACGCGCAGATATTC
Organism: Burkholderiales bacterium; assembly: GCA_035622675.1. Taxonomy (GTDB): domain Bacteria; phylum Pseudomonadota; class Gammaproteobacteria; order Burkholderiales; family SHXO01; genus SHXO01. The sequence goes on from DASPUW010000041.1 coordinate 3,105, forward strand.
GGCGTAGCCGCCGTCGTGCGCCACGCCGAGGTCGTAGCTGGTGCAGATCGCTTCATCGCCTGCCTTGAAGCGGGCGTCACTCGACGAGGTCACCGTGCCGCACGCATCCACGCCCCCGATGCAGGGAAAGCGGCGGATGATCTTCCCCGCTCCGGTCGCAGCCAGAGCATCCTTGTAGTTGACGCTCGAGAAGGCCGTCTTGATGACGACCTCGCCGGGATCCAGCTCGTCCAGCGCAGCCTGCACCAGCCGCGCCTGGACCTTGCCGTCCTCGCTGTAAATCCGGTACGCCCTGAAGCTCGCCATGTCGCTCCCCCTTTCCCGCTTCGGTCTCGATTCCTCGCTCACGCCAGATGCGGAAGGCTCAGATAGCGCGCAGTCTGCATCTCCGTGAGGCGGCTGCGCGTGCGCTCGATGCTGGCGTCCCCGGGGACCGCATCGTACAGGCGCTCCGCCAGGTCCTCCGCGCTCACGATCAGCTTGACGTGACGATCATAGAACTCGTCTACCAGCCAGGTGAATCGCTTCAAGCTCTCCACTTGATCGGAGCGGAAACGCGGCACGCCCGACAGCAATACCGTATGGTAGCGGCGCGCCAGCTCGATGTAGTCCGCCGTTCCACGGGGCCCTTCGCACAGCTCCGCAAAATCGAACCATGCGGTGCCGGGGGCGACACGGCGTGCAGAGATCGTGCGTCCTTCCACCTCGATCTCGCTGCCGGTTGTCCCGCGTTCTCCGGCCACGCCCGCAAAAGCGTCCTCCAGCGCTCGCTCCGCCGCAGCGTCGAGCGGTTGATGATAGACGCCTGCCTTTGTCAGCGTGCGCAGCCGGTAATCGCTTCCGCCGTCGAGCTCCACAACCTCCAGGTTGGCCTTCAGCAGTTCGATGGCTGGAAGGAACTGCGCCCGCTGCAGGCCGTGCGCGTACAACTCGTCGGGGTGCTCGTTTGAGGTCGTGACAATCACCACGCGCTCGGCCAGCAGGCCCTCGAGCAGGCCGCGCATCAGCATCGCATCGCCGATGTCGCTCACGTGAAACTCGTCAAGGCACAGCAGGCGCACCTCGCGTGCCATGCGCGCGGCAATGAGCTTGAGCGGGTCGGCCTGACCCTGCAGCTCGCGCAAACTGTGGTGGATGCCTTGCATGAAGCGGTGGAAGTGAGCCCGTTGCTTGCGGACGAACGGCGCCAGGCGGAAAAATTCGTCCATCAAGAAACTCTTGCCGCGCCCGACCGGGCCCCACAGGTAGATGCCGGGCACGCGTTGCGACCGCGCCCACAGGCGCAACCAGGACCACCGGTGACGAGCCAGGTGAGCCAGCTGGTCTTGCAGGCGTTGAAACGACGCAAGGGCCTGCACTTGCGAGCGGTCCAGCGAAAACCCATGGCCACGGGCGATGCGGTCGAACTCGCCCACTACCCCACCTGTACCCGCGTCGA
>DASPUW010000042.1:0-4015 GCA_035622675.1 Burkholderiales bacterium
TGCAGCTGCGTTGCGCTTGATCCGCCATGCCAACGCGCTCGAGCAGCGCCAGCGCCTCGGCCTGGAACCAGGCCCCGGCGGGCCGCCACATTCCCGACAGGCGCCGAGCGCGCGACAGCAGCACCAGCTGCACGTTTTCCAGCACGCTCATCGAGCCATACGTCGCCGTCACCTGGAAGGTCCGCCCTACTCCGAGGCGCCAGATGTCGCGCGGCCGCCGCCCGGTGACGTCGCGGCCGTTCAGCAGCACCCGCCCCGCGTCGGGGCGGAGTTGTCCATTCAGCAGGTTGAAGCAAGTCGACTTGCCTGCGCCGTTCGGCCCGATCAACGCCAGCAGCTCGCCTGGCGCGAGGTCGAAGGAAATGCCGCCGACCGCCTGCACGCCGCCGAAGGATTTGGTCAGATTGTTGACCTCAAGCAAGCTCATGGGATTCGCGCCCGTTCACTCACACACCGTCTCACTTCATCACCTTTTGACCTCGCAGCATCATCTGCAGCGAACCGACGATTCCCTGCGGAAACACGATCACCAGCAGCAGGATCACGCCTCCCAGGATTGCTCGCCAGTACTGCGTCGATCGCATGATCTCGGTCTGCAGAAGGTGGTACACGGCCGTACCCACCAGCGGCCCGCTCATCGCATCGACGCCGCCGAGCAGCACCATCACCAATCCGTCGATTGATTGAGGGATCGACAGCACGTTGGGAAATACGCTGCCCTTGTGGAATGCGTACAGCGCGCCGGCGAGCCCCGCGAACGCGCCAGCAAGACCGAACGCCAGCCATTGCCGCCGGCGCGTGTCGATGCCCGTCGCTTCGGCGCGCAGCGGAGAATCGCGCGCCGCGCGCAGGGCGTAGCCAAAGGGGGCGAACGCGGCGCGCCGAAGAATGAGGACGCTCGCCGCGCACAACAACAGCGTCAGGTAGTAATAGCGCACCGCAGATCCGAGCCAGACGGAAGGCCACACACCGAGGATGCCGTTGTCGCCTCCGGTCCAGGAGGACTGAAACGCCACCGACCAGAGAATCTGCGCGAACGCCAGCGTCAGCATGGCGAGATAGACACCAGTCAGCCGCGTGCAGAACCAACCGACCAGCAGCGCCAGAGCGCCGGCAGCCAAGGGCGCCGCCAGCAGTCCGCCCGACATCGGCACCCCAAGCCTGGTGGCGAGCAGCGCGCTGGTGTAGGCGCCGGCACCGAACCAGGCCGCATGCCCGAAAGACACCAGCCCGCCGATGCTCAGGATGAAGTGCAGGCTTGCGGCGAACAACGCGAGGATCACGATCTCGGTGACAAGCAGCTGCGCGTACTCGCCGGCGAATGCGGGCAGCAGCGCGAGCGCCGCGAGCAAGGCAACGCCCGCGAGCCGCAGGCGCGGTGTGGTCCCGTGCAGATGTATGCCGGGGCCGCGGGCCGGGGACGTGCCCGTTGCAAAGGGTTTGCCCAGCAGGCCGTAAGGGCGGATCACCAACACGACAGCCATCACCAGGAACGTCAGCACCAGCGTGAGCTTGGGAAACAGCAGCACGCCGAAGGCCGAGATCTCCCCCACCAGCAGCGCGGCGAGAAACGCGCCCGGGATGCTGCCCATCCCCCCGATCACCACCACCGCGAACGCCTCCACGACGATGCCGATGTCCATCTGCAGGTTCACCGCTTCATTGGGAATCTGCAACGCGCCACCCAACCCCGCCAGCACCGACCCAAGAACCACCACACTCGTGAACAGCCAGCGTTGATTGACCCCCAGCGCACCCGTCATCTCGCGGTCCTCGGTCGCAGCCCGCACGAGCGTACCCCAGCGCGTGCGGTGGAAGAGCCACCAGAGCGCCGCCAGGACGACCGGCCCGAGGACGATCAACAGCAGGTGATATTGCGGAAAGCGCTGGCCCACGATCTCGACCGCTCCCTTGAAGCCGGGGGCGCGCGGGCTCAGCAGATCCTCACGGCCCCAGATCGCCAGGACCGCGTCCTGCACGACCAGCACCACCCCGAACGTGGCCAGCAGCTGGAACAGCTCCGCCGCTTGATAGATGCGCCGTAGCAGCAGAAGCTCCATCGCTGCGCCGATCAACCCAACCGTCGCTGCCGCCAATGCGATGCCGGTCCAGAATCCGAGCGGGGCGCCGAGCTTGACCATGAGGAACTGCGAAAGGCTGTACGCCAGATACGCTCCGAGCATGTAGAGCGACCCGTGCGCGAAATTGACGATGCGGGTTACACCGAAGATGATCGACAATCCGCTCGCAACCAGGAACAGCGTCGCTGCGTGTGACAGACCGCTCAGGGCCTGGATCAGCAGGAGATTCATGAAACCGCGATTCGCAATGCGTGATTCGGAGTCGCTGGCGGTAGCTCCAGCCCGCCTCTACGAATCACGAGTCACGAGTCACGCGTTACCTCATCGCCTCGGGTGGCCTGCGCTTTCTCACCACGGCATCGGGCGGCATGTAGTCCTTGCCGTCCGCATAGCGCCACTCGACCATCACGCCACGCCCGTCCTTGAGATCGAGCCGCCCGACGAAGGCGCCCAGAGTGGACTGTTGATCGAGCGCGCGAAAAGTCACCGGTCCGAACACGGTGTCAACCTTGAGGCCGCGGAGCGCTCCGATGAGCTTTTCCGTGTCGGTTGAACCAGCCTTCCTGATCGCGTCAGCGATGGCCACGAAGGTCGTGTAACCGACCACCGAGCCGAGCCGCGGTGGTTCTCCGTAGCGCTTCTCGTATGCCTGCACGAATCTCTGATGTGAGGCGCCCTTGATCTGGTCCCAGGGATAGCCGGTTACGATCCAGCCCTTGGGTGTCTCGTCTTTCAGAGGGTCGAGGTACTCGGGCTCGCCAGTCAGCATGCTGACTACCGCGCGCCCCTCGAACAGGCCGCGCAGATTTCCTTCGCGCACGAACTTGGTGAGGTCGGCGCCGAAAGTCACGTTGAAGATCGCTTCCGGCTTGGCGGCTGCCAGCGCCTGAATCGTCGCACCCGCGTCCAGCTTGCCCAGTGCCGGCCATTGCTCCGCCACGAACTCCACGTCGGGCCGCCTGGCTTTGAGCAGCTCTTTGAAATTCGCGACGGCGGATTGACCGTATTCGTAGTTGGGCGCGACCGTCGCCCACGTCTTGGCCGGCAGCTTGGCCGCTTCCTCCGCCAGCATCGCCGCCTGCATGTAGGTGCTGGGCCTCAAGCGGAAGGTATAGCGATTGCCCTTGTCCCACACCAGAGCGTCGGTCAGCGGCTCGGCAGCGACGAACAGCACCTTGTTGCGCAGGGCGATGTCGCTGACCGCCAGACCCACATTGGACAGGAACGTTCCCGCCAGCAGATCGGCTTTCTGGCTGCTGATGAGCTCCTGCGCGTGCCGCGTGGCGTCGTCCGGCTTGCCGCCGTCGTCGCGCGAGATCACTTCCAGCTTGCGCCCGCCGAGCAGTCCGCCCGCGGCGTTGATCTGCTCCACCGCTAGCTGCCAGCCGTTGCGGTAGGGGACGGTGAAGGCGGGAACCGTGGAGTAGCTGCTGATCTCGCCGATCACGATCGGCTTGTTCTCCGCCGCCGCCAACGGCAGCACCAGCAGTCCGACGACGAATGCCCAACCGCGCATCCGCATCAGCGCAGCCCGTCCTGGCCTTTGATCTCGTGCTTCTGCAGTCCGCCCACGCGCGCCAGCGGACGGCCGCTGTCGGTCACCGCCACTGCAACCACGATCTCGTTGGCGCGCGGCGCATCCGCCACACGCGCCTCGATCGCGTCGAAGTGGCTGCGCACGTAAGCCGCGTCCTTGTGCCCGAGCGGCACGTCGATGGCACAACCTACCGCGCCGAGCTTCTTGGCGGAGGGCACCAGCGCTGCGCCCTTCTCCACCGCCTTGCGCAGCGGCGCGCCGAGCTTGGGATGGAGAATCGCAGCGGCGTGCTCCAGCTCGCCTGCCTCTCCGACGATGGCGGCTTTGCCGTAGCTCTCGGCCTGCTGCGGCGAGATGCCCAGCGCCTGCACGCATCTTTCGCCCAGCAGCCCGCCCA
>DASPUW010000043.1:0-5528 GCA_035622675.1 Burkholderiales bacterium
ACCAACACCACCCAGCTCGACACCTTCAAGTCGCCGAATCGCGGCAAGGCTGGCATGACCAATGCCGGCCGCGTGTACTGGTATGACCCGCTGGCAACGCGGCACACCGCGAACAGCGCATTCTCGGTGGACAAGCTGAACGAATTGCCGCGCGTCGAGATCGTCTATGCATACGCCAACGTCGGGCGCGACTTCATCGACGCCTGCGTAGCCGCTGGCTGCAAAGGAATCGTGCTGGCGGGGGTGGGCGACGGTAATGCGACGCAGAGCGCGGTCGAAGGATTGCGCGACGCGGTCAAAAAGGGCGTGGCTGTGGTGCGCTCGTCGCGTACCAACAGCGGCATCACCGACCGCAACGTCGAGCTCAACGACGACGAGCTGGGCACGATCGCCTCGATGGAGCTCAATCCGCAGAAGGCGCGCGTGCTGCTCATGCTTGGGTTGACCAAAACGAAGGACGCGAAGCAGCTGCAGGAGTTTTTCTACGAGTACTGATTCCACAGCACCTGAGGTTGCTGGCGAACTAGGTCCTAGATAACGTCTGACGGTTGTCTCACGTGGGAGGAGCGAGAGATGCTGCAAAGACAGTGGTGGAGGATGGGATCCTGCGCGGTGTTGGTCGCGCTATTGGTGCTGCTCCCGCTTGCCGGGACGGCTCAAGTCATACCCAGCGCACAGGTTCTCAGTCGCGCTGTTCAGGAGGCCTACGACAAATTCAAGGATGTGAAGGACGGTGCCACCGCCGACTACATCCCGGAACTGGCGAAGGTGCCTGCGGAGCTCTTCGGCGTGGCGATCGTCACCGCACGGGGTGACGTCTACACCGCGGGCGACGTCGACTACGCGTTCACCATTCAATCGGTGTCGAAGCCGTTCACCGCAGCGCTGGTCATGCAACAGGAGGGAAGCGCTCAGGTGATCGCGGACAAGATCGGTGTAGAGCCGACGGGGCTGCCCTTCAACTCGATCATGGCCACGCAGCTCTACAAGCCGGTATCCGTGAACCCGCTGGTCAATTCCGGCGCCATCGCCTCGGTCAGCTTGGTCAAAGCCAAGAACGCGGAAGAGCGCTTCAACAAGATCATGGATTTCTTTCAGCAGCTGGCCGGCGACAAGCTCACAGTCATCGAGGACGTGTACAAATCAGAAGCGGCAACCAACCAGCGCAATCGCGCGCACGCCTACATCCTGTTCGTCAACGATCGCATCTACTCCGATGCGATGGAAGCGGTCGACGTCTATACGCGGCAGTGCTCGATCGGCATCACTGCTAAGCAGCTCGCCGTCATGGGCGCGACACTGGCCAATTCGGGGGTCAACCCGGTCACGCACCAGCGCGTGATCGAAGCTCGCTATGTCCCGAAGGTGCTCGCGATCATGATGATGGCCGGTTTCTACAACGAGTCGGGCATGTGGGCTTTCACGGCTGGATTACCGGCCAAAACCGGTGTGGGCGGCGGAATCGTGGCCGTGGTGCCAGGCAAGATGGCCATCGTCGGATTCTCCCCGCGCGTGAACGAGGCGGGTAACAGCGTGCGCTCGATGAAGGCGATCGAGTACATCAGCGACCAGCTCGGCGTAAATATTTTCGGCAGCGGCCGGTGATCCGAAGAGGAGGCGGACAAATGAGAATACTCATACTTGCTGTTGCCCTCATCTTCGCTTTTTCAACGACGGCGAGGGCAGATGAGCTGAGCGATCTCAAGGAGCAGCTCGACGCGGCGATGAAGCAGATCCAAAGCCTGCAGAAGCGCGTCGAGACCTTGGAGGCGGAGAAAACGAAGGCCGAAGCTGCAGCCCCGGCTGCTGCTGCTCCGGCTGCTGCAGGTGCGGCAGCGCAAGCGGCGCCCAAGGCGGTCGCGCCTGAGGTAGCCGCTGCGGGACCCGTGGTGGCACCGAACACGAAACCTGTGGAGGGCGCGCCGGATGCGGACAAGGCGCGTGTGGAGTTGTATGGCTTCGTGCAAGCCGACTTCATCCAAGGCTTCAAGCTGATGAATCCGGACTGGTACTCGTCGTTCAGGCCGTCGCAGATCCCGGTGGTTTGTCCAGGTCCTCCGCCAGGCAATCCAGGCTGCGGAGCTGATGGGTATACCAATTTCAGCGTCAAGCAGACGCGCTTAGGCGTGAATGCCTTTCTGCCGACATCAGAAGGCGAAGTGCGCGGTCAATTCGAGTTCGACCTGTACGGCGTGGGCGCAGATGCCGGCCAGACCACCATCCGTGTGCGCCAGGCCTGGGCCTCGCTTGGACAGTTTCTCGTCGGTCAGACCAACAGCCTGTTCATGGATGGCGATGTGTTCCCCAATATCATCGACTACTGGGGCCCCAGCGGAATGGTCTTCTTCCGCAACATCCAGGCGCGGTGGACGCCGATCGACAAGGAAGGGAACAGGTTCGCGATCGCGCTCGAAAATCCTGGCACGGTGGTCGACAACACCTCGGCCGGCATGGCCAACGTATCGGCGCACAACACGCTGCCCGATTTCACAGCGCAATATCGCATGGACCGGAATTGGGGCCACCTGCAGCTCTCGGGAATTCTCCGCTCACTGGGCTACGATACACCCAGCGCGCCGGGCGGCACCCCCTCTGGCAGCAAGACAGGGTACGGCCTGAACGTGGCGGGCAGCTACAATACGTTCGGCAAAGACAAGGTCAACGCGCAGATCGCCTACGGCAAGGGCATCGCGAACTACAGCAACGATTGCTGCGTGGACCTCGCCAGCAACGCCGCCGGCAGTCCAGAGGCCGTGCCGTTGCTCGAGTGGCTGCTGTACTACGACCACTGGTGGGCTGATGCCTGGAGCACCTCGATTGGCTACAGCCGCAACTTCCAGAACAACACCAGCGGTCAGGCTACCACCGCACAGCGGATCGGCGACTACGCGTCGGTCAACTTGCTTTGGTATCCGGTTCGCAACGTGATGGCTGGGGTGGAGCTGATGTGGGGTGAGCGCGGGAACTTCGACGGGTCCTCTGCAAACGACACCCGCATTCAGTTCTCGGCGCAGTACAAGTTCTAGTGCTCAACCACCCCGTCACCCGGCTCATTACTGAAGGAGGGGAGAAGGCAAATCTCTCCCCTCCTCTCCGAGGCCGCATCCGCTTGCAAGACAGGTAACATCGCGCAATGGAGTGGTTCGCGAACGCCCTGCGGCATCACCCGGAGCTCGCGCTCTTCCTGGCGCTGGCACTCGGCTATGCCATTGGCAAGATTAAGATCCGCGGCTTTCAGGTTGGTGCCGTCATCGGTGTGCTGATCGCTGGCGTGGTCATCGGTCAGTTTGGCATCAAGGTCTCGAACGACCTCAAGAACGCCTTCTTTCTCCTGTTCCTGTTCTCGATCGGCTATAAGACCGGGCCGCAATTCTTTCGCGGTCTGCGGGCCAGCGGGCTCCCCCAGGCTGCCATCACCATCTTGACGTGCGCGACCGGCCTGGCGATCGCGTACGTGCTGTCGAAGGCGCTCCGCTTCGATCCTGGGACCGCGGGCGGCTTGATTGCAGGCTCGCTGACGGAATCGGCGACGGTAGGAACCGCCGGCGACGCGATCGCCAAGCTCGCCATCGAGAGCGCGGCGAAGGAATCCCTCACCACCAATATCGCTGTAGCCTTCGCAGTGACCTATTTCATCGGCCTGCTCACCGTTGTCTGGCTGCTGTCCTGGCTCGGACCGCGGCTTCTGCGCGTCGACCTCGCGGCCGAATGCCGCAAGCTCGAGGAGGAGATGGGTTTGAGCTCGGGCGATGCGGGCACCGTATCGGCTTACTATCAATTCATCATGCGCTCGTACGCCATCCCTGCCAGTCTGGACGGCAAGACGATCGCCGAGCTGGAAGGGATGTTTCCCGGTCACCGCGTGTTCGTCGAGCAGGTGCGCCAGGGCGGCAAGCTCTCCGAGGGGGAGCCTGTAACACGGCTCCGTACGGGAGACCGCGTCGCGCTCTTCGGCCAGCACCAGGCACTGGTGGACAAGAGCAATCCGCTCTGGGAGCACGAGGCGGAGGATCGCGAGCTGATCGACATACCTACGGTGACGGTCGACGTCGTGCTCACCAACAAGGCCATCGCCGGCAAATCACTGGGTGAACTGGGCAAGGAGGCTGGAGCGCGCGGCGTGTTCCTGCGCAAGCTCACTCGCGCGGGGCAGGAACTGCCGTTCACGCCCCGGACCGCGGTCGAGCGCGGAGACGTGTTCGCGGTCACCGGGGTCAAACGCCACGTGGATCGTGTGGCGCAAGAGTTCGGCTTCGCCGAGTGGCCGACCGCCGCAACGGACATGGTGACCGTGGGTGCGGCGATCTTCCTCGGCGGGATGATCGGGTTGCCCGCGCTGTCGTTCGGAAAGCTGGAGATCGGGTTGAGTCTCGCGGTGGGTGTGCTGCTAGGCGGCCTCGTCTTCGGATGGCTGCGTTCCGTCAACCCGCGATTCGGCCGCATTCCGGAGCCGACCCTCTGGTTGTTCGACTCCGTAGGTCTCGCCGCATTCCTGGCGCTGGTGGGCCTGAGCGCAGGTCCCGAGTTCGTGCGCGGGCTCAAGGAATCCGGTGTGTCGCTCGTCGTCGCCGGCATCGTGGTCGCGGCGATCCCGCCGACGGTGGGGATGCTGGTCGGGCGGCACGTATTCAAGATGCACCCGGGCATTCTGCTTGGCGTGTGTGCAGGGGCATGCACATCCGCGCCCGCGCTGGCAGCCGTGCAGGAGGTGGCTCGAAGCAAGATTCCGACACTGGGTTACGGCGTCGGCTACGCGGTCGGCAACGTACTGCTCGCGCTGTGGGGTTCGGTGATCGTGGCTCTCATGACCGCGACTTGAAGGTGCGGGTATGTGCGTACGAATCCCGGGTGAGATGAAACCGGAGAGCGATCAATGACAGTAAGCGTCTGGCTCCGGCGGAGGCGCGTTGCAGCCACCGTGCTGGCCGTAGTTGCTGTGCCGCTCTTGCCGCGGGTGGCGGCGGGGGAGTCCGCCGACACAGCCTTGGCCAACACTGCAGCTCAAACGCGACATGCCATTGCCATTGAAGGCCGGCAGCTCGCCTACACCGCTATCGCGGGAACGCTCAAGGTACAGCTCGACAAGAGCGCCGAGGCGGCAATATTCTACGTGAGCTACCACACCGAGCAGGCGGACGCGGCCACACGCCCGATCACGTTCGTATTCAATGGCGGTCCGGGTTCAAGTGCGGCATGGCTGCACTTGGGCGGACTTGGTCCCAAGCGTCTGTTCCTGCACGACGATGGTGGGATTCCGGCTCCTCCGGCTCGCCTGGTGGACAACGCGCAGACCTGGCTGCGCTTCACCGATCTCGTGTTCATCGATCCTGTCGGCACTGGCTTCAGCCGGGCCTCCCCGCGAGGGGAGAAAGGCGTCGACGAAAGCGGCCGTCCCTTTTGGGGCATCAAGAGCGATCTCAAGTCGCTCAGCGAATTCGTGCGCCTCTACCTGACCCGCTACGTACGCTGGGGGTCGCCCAAATATCTGGCGGGCGAGAGCTACGGTGGCTTCCGCGCGGCTGCGCTCG
>DASPUW010000044.1:0-3237 GCA_035622675.1 Burkholderiales bacterium
GAGGAGATGAGCCAGGAGCGGCAGGTCGAGCTGTGGATGGGGGGCGAAGCCGGGCTATGGTGCGTCGATCCCATCGACGGCACGTCCAATTTCGTCAACGGCCTACCCTATTTCGCCGTCTCGGTGGCGCTGATCCGGCATGGGCGCAGCGTGCTGGGCGTGGTGTACGACCCGATTGCCGACGAGATATTCCACGCGCGCCGAGGTGGCAGCGCGTGGCTGGGGAGCGAGCCGCTGCCGATCAAATCGCACGTGCCGCACATCCGGAACGCGATGGCCAACGTCGATTTCAAGCGCCTGGGAAAGCGGCTTGCCGCGGAGCTCGCGGCGGCGCCGCCTTACTCCTCGCAGCGCAACTACGGCGCCGGGACGCTCGAGTGGTGCTACCTCGCAGCCGGGCGCCTGGACCTGTATCTCCACGGCGGCCAGAAGCTGTGGGATTACGCCGCCGGGGCCCTGATCCTTGAGGAGGCGGGCGGGTGCATGTGTACGCTCACCCATGACGACTTCTGGGCGGACGACCTGTGGCGCAGATCGGTCGTCGCCGCGCGCGACCCAGGGCTGTTCCAGATCTGGAAGACCTGGATCCGCGCCCATCAGTAGCCGCCGCCAGGCGCCAAGCTTCTCTTTCTCCACGCAATTCCTTGACCGCGGCGGCGTCCGCAGGTATCTTCATTAGTTCCCCGTTCGGTTTCGCCCAACCGGGGATTTTTTGTCTCACGGACTTCAATCGCGCGGCAAGGGCCAAAAAAATGGAGATGACCACCCCTGGAGTGACGGCACAGGTCGATTTGACCGGGGCAGAGATCACCATTCGCTGCCTGCAGGCGGAGGGGGTGGAGTTTGTATTCGGCTACCCGGGCGGCGCCATCCTGCCGATCTACGACGAGATCTTCAAGCAGGACAAGTTCAAGCACATCCTGGTGCGCCACGAGCAGGCGGCCGTGCATGGCGCCGATGGCTATGCGCGCTCCACGAACAAGGTTGGCGTGGTCATGGTTACCTCTGGCCCCGGTGTGACCAATGCAGTGACCGGGATCGCGACCGCGTACATGGATTCCGTGCCGCTCGTCATCATCTGCGGTCAGGTGCCGACACACGCGATCGGCCAGGATGCATTCCAGGAAGTGGACACCGTCGGTGTCACGCGCCCGTGCGTCAAGCACAACTTCCTGGTGAAGGACGTCAAAGACCTCGCGCTCACCATCAAGAAAGCGTTCTACGTTGCGGCCACCGGCCGGCCCGGCCCTGTGCTGGTGGATATCCCGAAGGACGTGCAGAACACCAAGACGCAGTTCCATTACCCGGACAACGTCAGCCTGCGCTCCTACAACCCCGTGGTGAAAGGGCATGCGGGGCAGATCAAGAAGGCGATGCAGCTCTTGATGCAGGCCAAGCGCCCGATGGTGTACACGGGCGGCGGCGTGGTTCTGGGCAACGCCGCACCCGAGCTTACACAACTGGTGCAGACGCTCGGCTTTCCGTGCACCAACACCTTGATGGGCCTGGGCGGTTTTCCCGGCACCGACCCTCAGTTCACGGGCATGCTGGGCATGCACGGCACCTACGAATCGAACATGGCCATGCAGCACTGCGACGTGCTGCTCGCCGTCGGTGCGCGCTTCGATGATCGCGTGATCGGCAACCCGAAGCACTTCAACCAGGAACAGCGCCAGATCATCCATATCGACATCGATCCGTCCTCGATTTCGAAGCGCGTGAAAGTAGACATCCCGATCGTCGGCGACGTGCGCGATGTGCTGCAGGAGATGAACCGGCAAATCGCCGCGGCGCGCGAGCGCCCCGACCCCGAAGCCCTCAAGGGCTGGTGGGCCCAGATCGAGATCTGGAAACAGCGCGACTGCCTCAAGTACGACCGTGCCGCTTCGGTCATCAAGCCGCAGTCAGTCGTGGAGAAGCTCTACGAGGTGACTGGCGGCAATGCATACATAACGTCGGACGTAGGGCAGCATCAGATGTGGGCCGCGCAGTTCTACAAGTTCAGCCAGCCGCGCCGCTGGATCAACTCGGGTGGCTTGGGAACGATGGGGGTCGGACTGCCCTATGCGCTCGGTGTGCAGCTCGCGCACCCCGAAGCCGTGGTCGCCTGCGTTACTGGCGAGGCCAGCATTCTGATGTGCATACAGGAGCTGTCCACCGCCAAGCAGTACCGCCTGCCAGTGAAAGTGATCAACCTGAACAACCGCTACATGGGTATGGTGCGGCAGTGGCAGGAGTTCTTTCACGGCAACCGCTACTCGGAGTCGTACATGGACGCGCTGCCAGATTTCGTCGCACTGGCCCAATCGTTCGGCCACGTCGGCATGCGCATCGAAAAACCGGGCGATGTCGAGCCGGCATTGCGCGAAGCGTTTGGCCGCAAGCAGGATCTGGTGTTCATGGATTTCATCACCGATCAGACCGAGAACGTGTTTCCGATGATTCCCGCCGGGAAGGGTCTGTCGGAGATGACATTGGTTTGAGGTTTCATTTTTTGAGATCCCGGCGCGGGGAGAAACCCACCCCGCGCCAAATTAACCGGCGGGCATTTCGCCGATGTTGGCCGGCCCCACGAGGGTCTGCCAAGGGCGCCATCCTTCTCGTGGAGGGCGTTGCCGCGGAAGTTCCGACGATCGCATCGTTTGAGTGGTAAGGCAGGGGCCATGCGACATATCATTTCTTTGCTCCTCGAGAACGAGGCGGGCGCGCTGTCGCGCGTCTCCGGGCTGTTTTCCGCCCGCGGTTACAACATCGAATCGCTCACGGTTGCGCCGACCGAGGATCCGACTCTGTCGCGCATGACCATCGTGACCGCTGGATCGGACGATGTGATCGAGCAGATCACCAAGCAGCTCAACAAGCTGGTAGAAGTCGTTAAGGTCGTCGACCTGTCGGACGGGGAGCACATCGAGCGCGAGTTGATGCTGGTGAAAGTGCGTGCGGCGGGCAAGGACCGCGACGAGATGAAGCGCATGGCTGAGATCTTCCGCGGGCGCATCATCGACGTCACCGACAAGTCCTACACGATCGAATTGACTGGCGCCGGCAGCAAGCTCGATGCGTTCCTCAACGCCATCGAGCGCGGCGCGATCCTGGAGACCGTGCGCACCGGCGCTTCCGGCATCGGACGCGGAGACCGGGTCCTGAAAGTTTGAAGAACGGAGGAGACACTCGAATGAAAGTCTATTACGACAAAGATGCGGACCTGTCCCTGATCAAAGGAAAGCAGATCACGAT
>DASPUW010000045.1:0-6371 GCA_035622675.1 Burkholderiales bacterium
CGCACTGATTCCGCACCGTGCCCTGCTCGGCAACCTGCCGGGATTCGTCTGCTCGCACGACTTCTTCCCGCAGCGTGGAGACCTGTTCTGGTCGCCCGCCGACTGGGCCTGGACCGGCGGGCTGTTCGATGCCCTGCTTCCTACCTGGCATTTCGGAATGCCCATCCTGGCGGCGCAGGGGCGCTTCGACCCTGAGCGCGCCTTGTGGCTGATGCAGAAATATCGGGTGCGCAATGCTTTTCTCTTTCCCACCGCGCTCAAGGCGATGATGAAAGAGGTGCCCGATCCGCGCGGCCGCTTCGAGCTCAACTTACGCAGCCTGATGAGCGGCGGAGAGGCCGTCGGCGAGGCCGTGATGCAGTGGTCGAGGAGCGCATTTGGCGTAACCATCAACGAGATCTTCGGGCAGACCGAGATGAATTATGTGATCGGTGGCTGCGCCGCCCTGTTCCCTCCCCGGCCAGGAGCGATGGGGCGTGCCTACCCGGGCCACCGAGTTGCGCTGCTCGACGACGGAGGCAGCGAGGTGCCCGCTGGCGAGGTTGGAGAGATCGCGGTCTGGCGCGAAGGCGATCCGGTCGTGTTCCTGGAGTACTGGCGCGACCCCGACGCAACTCGCGCCAAGTTCTCTCGTGGCTGGGGCCGTACCGGGGATCTCGCCAGCCGTGATGCAGACGGCTTCTACTGGTACAAAGGCCGCACCGATGATGTGATCAACAGCGCGGGCTATCGCATCGGTCCGAGCGAGATCGAGGACTGTCTGCTCAAGCACCCTGCAATAGCCAACGCCGCGGTCATCGGCGTACCCGATGCACGGCGCGGCGAGGTGATCAGGGCTTGCGTGGTGCTCGCGCCCGGGAGCGCACCGTCGGACGCCCTGAAGGAGCAGATCCAGGAACACGTGCGCTCACGCCTGGCGCCGTACCAGTATCCACGCGAAATCGAGTTCCTGGCGGCGCTGCCCATGACGACGACGGGCAAAGTGCAGCGGCGCGTCCTGCGCGAGGCCTCGCGGCAAGGCGGCGGTTAGCCGGGGTTTGATTTCGCGGGGGCGCCCCCATTTGCTTGTTTTTCGCCGCGCCTTTGAGCCATGCACGGTTTCCTCGGCTGGCCATGAATGCTAGGCTTCGAGTGCATATGACCGCATCTGAAAAATCCATGGTGGGCGATTCGCTGCAGCGCTTTTTGTTCGAAGGTGCGCCAGTGCGGGGTGAAATCGTTCATCTCGATGCGACCTGGCGCGCCGTGCTGGATCGGCATGAGTACCCGGAACCGTTGCGCGCTGCAATGGGTGAATTGATGGCGGCAGCCGCGTTGTTGTCGGCAACCTTGAAGTTCTCCGGTTCTCTGATCATGCAGGTGCAGGGCACCGGCGCGGTCAAGCTGATCGTGGTCGAGTGCACGAGTGACAACACCATGCGTGCCACCGCCAAGTGGGACGGGGACCTGCCAGCAAGCGGGTTCCGCGAACTGGTTGGCAACGGCAGATTCGTGATCACCATCGCTCCGGCCGGCGCCAAGCAAAGCTACCAGGGCGTGGTCGAGCTGGAGGGCGCGAGCGTAGCCGCAGTGCTCGAGCATTACATGGCCACATCCGAGCAGCTGGAAACGCGCTTGTGGTTGGCGGCGGACACGCAGCAAGCGGCAGGCATGCTGCTTCAGCGGACACCCGGAGCGGCGGCGGACCCGGACGCGTGGAACCGCGCTGTAAAGTTGGGTGAAACAGTCACGGCGTCGGAGCTCCTGACGCTGCCCGCGCGCCAGGTGATACGCCGGCTATATCACGCGGAGGACATTCGCGTATTCGACGCGCGTATCGTGAGCTTCCGCTGTTCGTGTTCGCGTGAGCGCGTGGTCAATATGCTGCGCATGCTGGGTCGTTCGGAAGTGAGGTCGATCCTGAGTGAGCGCGGTGCGGTAGAGGTCGATTGCGAGTTCTGCAACCGCCACTATGCTTTCGATCCAGTCGACGCCGAACAAGTATTTGCGTCCGAGATCGTCACCCGCGTTGCCAGCACGAGACACTAGGCTCGTGCCCGGCGGAGTTGCGACATCAGACGACGGTCGATGAATGGCCGACGACAACGATCGCATACGCCTCGACAAGTGGTTGTGGGCGGCACGCTTCTACAAGACGCGCTCGATCGCGGCTGAGGCCATCGAGGGCGGAAAGGTGCTGGTGAACGGCGCAAGAGTGAAGCCGGCTCGCGCGCTCAAGGTGGGGGACGAACTCGTAATTCGCACGCTCAGTGCGATGTTCACGGTGCACGTCCAGGAACTGTCAGCACGCCGCGGCTCGGCCAAGGACGCGGCAACACTGTACACGGAGACGGAACGCAGCAAGGTCGACCGCGAGCAGACCGGGCTTTATCGTCCTCCCCCACACCCCGGTGCCCGAGCGAGGGGCCGTCCCACCAAGCGTTCCCGCCGTTTGATCCAAAAGTTTCGCGGCGAACCACTCTAGCCGTGCCGGGAGGCGGGCTGCGCGCCGCGCGAATCCGGTACCATAGTGTTTGTCTACCGACGCCCTTTTTCGCGGGCTTTCGGGCAGTCAACTCAGATTTCAGGAGGCAGCATGAACGACGGACGCGAAGTGGTTGTCTTGAGCGGTGTGCGCACGGCCATTGGAGACTTCGGCGGCGCGCTGAAAGACGTCCCACCCACGGAGCTGGCCGCGAAAGTGGTACGTGAAGCGGTGAGCCGGGCCAAGGTTGCGCCCGAGGATGTTGGCCACCTGGTCTTCGCCAATGTGATCCACACCGAGCCCAAGGACATGTACTTGTCGCGCGTGGCCGCGATCAACGGCGGGCTGCCCAAGGAAACCCCGGCGCTCACGTTGAACCGTCTGTGCGGGAGCGGTCTGCAGGCGATCGTGTCCGCTGCGCAGGCGATCAAGCTGGGCGATGCCGATGTCGCTGTCGCCGGTGGTGCGGAGTCGATGAGCCGCGGCATTTACGCTGACTTGAGCGCGCGCTGGGGGGCACGCATGGGCGACCATCAATTGGTCGACATGATGGTCGGCGCCCTCACCGACCCGTTTGATACCGTGCACATGGGCATCACCGCGGAGAATGTGGCGACCAAATGGGGCATTACGCGTCAGCAGCAGGATGAAATGGCGCTCGAGAGCAACCGGCGCGCCATCAATGCGGCGCAGAAAGGCTATTTCAAGGAGCAGGTGCTGCCGATCGAGCTCAAAACCCGCAAGGGCGTCGTGGTCGTGGATACTGATGAGCACCCGCGCGCCGACGCGACGCTCGAGAGCCTGGCGAAATTGAGGACAGTGTTCAAACCGGACGGCTCCGTAACCGCCGGCAACGCCTCGAGCATCAACGACGGCGCTTCGGCCGTGGTTCTGATGGAGCGTAAGGCGGCTGACAAGAAGGGGCTCAAGCCCCTGGCGAGGCTGGTGGCGTACGCTCACGCGGGCGTTGATCCCAAGTACATGGGCATCGGACCCGTGCCGGCGGTGAAGAAGGCACTGGAACGGGCGGGACTCAAAGTGTCCGACATGGACATCATCGAGTCCAACGAAGCGTTCGCCGCTCAGGCCTGCGCTGTAGCCAAGGATCTCGGCTTTGACCTGAAGAAGGTCAACCCAAACGGTGGCGCTATCGCGTTGGGTCATCCGATCGGAGCCACGGGAGCAATCCTGGCGGTGAAGGCGGTCTATGAGTTGCAGCGGACCGGGGGCCGCTACGCGCTGGTGACCATGTGCATCGGCGGGGGTCAGGGGATCGCTTCGGTCTTCGAGCGGTTGTAGCGGAGAACGCAGACATCCGCGCTGCCAAACCAGCGCGGATTGCCCTCCCCCCAGGCGCGAAAGACCGCTTTGCCGGCTCCGGCCGGGCGGACTTTTCCCTGGAATATTCTAGGTTAGCCCTTACTTTGCCTCTCGTCAGCGCCTGACGCTGACTGTTGTGCGATACCAAAAACGGCTCAAAAAAAGATCGGGAAAAGCTTGACAGGTGTCGCCGAATCAATACAATGCGCGTAGTTTTGCAGTGCAGCATTTTCGGAACGCTGCGGTTCGTAAGTGCACCATCCCAGGAGATCAGATCCATGTTCGCCACACCCGAAGAAGTTGGCGCCCAGAGCAAGAACAACATCGAGCAGGCGCTGAAATTTGCCGAGACCACTGCCGACGCCGCGGAGGAGCTGTTCGACCTCAATCTCAAGACCGCCAAGGCCGCCGGCGCCGACGCGCTCAGGCAGCTGAAGGCACTAGCGGGCGCCAAAGACATCCAGGAACTCGCCTCGCTCCATACATCCTTCGCGCAGTCCAATGCCGAAAAGCTGTTCGGATACGGCCGCGCGGTCTATGGCTGGAGCACGGACGCGCAGGCGGAGATCACCAAGTTGGTCGATGCCCACATCGCGGAAGTCAACAAGACCTTCGCAGCCGCCCTGGACAAGGCTGCCAGGTCCGCGCCAACAGGCTCCGAGTTTGCGTTCGCGGCGGTGAAATCCGCCATGACCGCCGCAAATCAGGCGTACGATGCCCTGACGAAAGCTGGGAAGCAGGTGACAGAAATGACCGAAGCCACGATCAGCGCAACCCCGAATCCGTCGCGCAAGAAGGTCGCCTGAGCGTTACTGGTTCGAAAAGGCCGCCGCAGTATTGCGGCGGCTTTTTTTCGCGTCAAACCTTCAGCAGATGCGCCCGGTAGTACCTCAGCTCATCGATTGACTCATAGATGTCGGCGAGCGCTTCGTGCTTGCTCAGTTTGGTGAGGCCTGCGAGGACTGCTGGCCGCCAGCGTCGCGCCAGCTCCTTGAGCGTGCTGACATCCAGATTACGATAGTGGAAGTGCGCCTCCAGCCTGGGCATGTAGTGCGCCAGAAAGCGCCGGTCCTGACATACGGAATTGCCGCACATCGGAGACGCGTTGGCTGGAACCAGGTCAACGAGGAAGCGAAGCATCTCGTCCTCCACCTGGGCCTCGTTCAGGAGCGAGGCTTTGACTTTGTCGATCAGCCCCGAGCGCCCGTGCGTGCCCTTGTTCCAGCTGTCCATCGCGTCGAGGACCTCGTCATCTTGATGCACCACACGCACCGGACCTTGGCCTTGCACATTGAGGTCCTGGTCGGTCACCACCAGCGCCACTTCGATGATGCGGTCGGTTTCGGGGCTCAGGCCGGTCATCTCCATGTCGATCCAGATGAGCCGGCTTGCATCCTGTGCCATAATTTCGCCGCTGAAGTGAGGATTTTTCGGCCCGCCATTGTGTCATAAGCGGCACGCCGACGCGCTTGCACCGCGTTGCACTCAGGTAAATCCATAACATGAACGCGTTCAGCATCGCCTTTCTCGTGGCGCTTGCCTCGACCACCGCTACGCGACTGTGGCTCGCGTGGCGTCACCTGCGCCACATCCGGGCGCACCGGTCCGCAGTTCCAGCCGAGTTTGCGGATCAGATCGCGCTCGACGCACACCAGAAAGCAGCAGATTACAGCGGGGCGAAAACCGGGCTTGCGATCGTGCGCACGCTGGTGGACAGCGGCGTGGTGCTGCTCTTCACCTTCGGCGGCGCTCTGCAGGCCCTCGACACCTGGGCGGCGACTTGGGCGAGCGGCAGCATCCTGCGCGGCGCGGCGCTCATCGCGTCATTCGTCATCTTGACTTCGCTCATCGACCTTCCGTTCAGCTGGTACCGCACGTTCGCGATCGAGACTCGCTTCGGCTTCAACAAGATGACCCTGCTGATGTGGCTCGCCGACCTGGGCAAGGGCGCGGCGCTCAGCATCGCCTTCGGGCTGCCGCTGATGCTGGCCGTGTTGTGGCTGATGAGCAGAATGGGCGAGTGGTGGTGGCTCTACGTCTGGGTCGTGTGGGTCGGGTTCAGCGTCTTCATGATGGCCATCTATCCAGCCTTCATCGCGCCGCTGTTCAACAAGTTCACGCCGATGGGCGAGGGTTCGCTCCGGGCGCGCATCGAGCGTCTGCTGGCGAAGTGCGGTTTCAGATCGAGCGGGCTGTTCGTGATGGATGGCTCCAGACGCAGCAGCCATGGAAATGCGTATTTCACCGGTTTCGGCAAGACCAAGCGCATCGTGTTCTTCGATACGCTCATCTCCCGCCTCAACGAGGGCGAGATCGAAGCGGTGCTCGCGCACGAGCTGGGACACTTCAAGCTGCATCACGTCATTCGCCGCATGCTGTGGACCTTCGCAGTGAGCCTATTTGCGCTCGGTCTGTTGGGTTATGTCAAGGACCAGGCCTGGTTCTACCAGGGTCTGGGGGTTGCCTACCCCGCCACCGACGGCATGGCACTGCTGCTGTTCCTGCTGGTCGTGCCTGCGTTCACTTTCCTGCTGCAGCCTTTGGTGGCGATGTACTCCCGCAAACACGAGTTTGAGGCCGATGCGTA
>DASPUW010000046.1:0-2193 GCA_035622675.1 Burkholderiales bacterium
AACAGGCTGCGGGGAGGGATCTTCGACAACGCTCGGGCGCATGTGCATCACCAGTTGCGCCCGCCCGCGGTCAGAGCCACCACGCAACTGTCAAAGGGCAAACCCACCGAAAGGCTTGGGGGCGCAAAGTCACCGGTCTAACGAGCTAGAGGCTCCATGACAGCGGGACCGCCAGAATGCTGTCGACCGGAGGCTGCCGCCTGCCGGTCTTTCTCGGAACGAGGCGCGCCGAGCCTTCACTCTCGCTCCGGCGGCCTCACATGCTCAAGTGCTCGGCTCGGCGCCCGCTGCTGCCCACGGTCCTCCGGGGAGTCCGTCGATGAGTAATAGCGCAGCGTCAAACGTCATCCCGATGCGGGACGAGCTCGATCGTCCGGTCTCCAATTCTCAGGAGGCGCAGTTCGAGCGCCTGCTCAAGGAGTGCCGCACCCTCGCTCTCGATCGGCTGTCGGGCTCGGTGCGGTCCATGCTGGACAAGGTCGAGGATGCTCTTTGGGGTCTGGCTGATCACACCCATGATCGGGAACTGCGCGATCTGTACATCACCGCAAAGGACAAGGCGCTCGCGCAGCGCAAGCAGATCGAGGAGCATTTCCGCGAAAACTATCTCGCTGAGTTCACCAACCGCGTCAACCGCAAGCAGCGCGACGAATTCAGCCGCTTCGACCTGTCCACCCTCGAGCTGGGCTTGGTCAACGACGAGGACCTCGAGGAAACGCTGAAAGTCAACGAGATGGCGGGCAAGCTGCGCCGCTACTGCGAGGAGGAGCTTCACGCGCTGGACCAGCGCGTAGGCGTGCTGATCGGCGATGCGAATCTACAGGGCGAAGGCAATCCGTTCAGCCCGCAAGCCGTCTGCAGCGCCTACAAACAGACCTGCCGCCACCTCGAGCCAAACCTCAAGGTGCGGATGATCTTCCACAAGCTGTTCGACGACCATGTGCTCGACGACGTTCGCTCGATCTTCAAGGATCTGAACGCCCTGCTGAGCCAGAGATCGATCCTGCCGAAGATACGCTACGGCGTGCGGCGCTCAACCGGGGGAGTCAATGCGCGCGGCGGCTTGGCCGCAGGCCTTCCTCCCGTGCTGACGGCGGGAGGCGGAGTCCCGGGCGCTGCCCTGGGCGATGCCGGCTACGCCGCGGACGCCGGGGGCGGAGAGCAGGACTTCTTCGCGGTGCTCCAAGGCTTGATGGCGATGAACGCGCAAGGCGCTCAACTTGCGGGTCCACCGCTTTTCGGTGCGAGCGCAGGTCCTGTCGCGTCCGGTGGCGTGGTGCCGCCCGCAGCCGGTGGCATGGTACAAGTGCCCGGCTTTCCTCCCATCATGGGAATGCCAGCGGGCGCACAGGGGGTGGCGGGCGCTCGCGGCAGCGGCGCAATCGCAGGCGCGACGGCCCTTCCCGGCAGCTTTCTCCACGGCGCCGAGCTGATCGGCTCGCTCACGCGCCTGCAGCAGGGCGACATCGGCGCGATCTCCGGAGTCGCGCCGGCGCTGGACGTCTCGGCTGTCAAGGCTGGCACGACCAATGTGGTGCGCCAGCTCAAGTCGAGCGAAATCGGCACCAGCGTCGACCAGACGGACGGCATGACGATCGACATCGTCGCCATGCTGTTCGATCACATCTTCGACGACAAGCGCGTTCCGCAAGCGCTCAAGGCGCTGATCGGCCGCCTGCAGATCCCAGTCGTGAAGGTGGCCGTGTTGGACAAGAAATTCTTCTCCAAGAAATCGCACCCGGCGCGCCGCATGCTCGATGCACTGGGCGAGTTCGCGTTCGGGCTGGATGAGAGCTTCAATCAAGACTCACCCGTGTTCAAGCGGCTCGAGGGCATCGTCCAGCGTCTGCTCGACGGCTTCCAGGACAACATCGAGATATTCGAGCTTCTACACGCGGATCTGCTCACACTGATCCGTGAAGAGAACCAGCGTGCCGAGCAGGCCGCCAAGGAAGCCGCACGCAAGATCGCCTACATGGAGCGGCTCGAGGTCGGCAAGGCGGTAGCGCAGTTCGAGATCAAGAAGCGCGCGGATACGGCGCGCATGCCGCAGCTGATCCTCAAGTTCCTGGCCGACGAGTGGGTGAAGCTGCTGCTGCTCGCACACGCGCGTCACGGCAAAGACAGCGACGCCTGGAAGAGCGCGCTGGAGACGATGGATCTGCTCATCTGGAGCGTCAAGCAGAAGCAGTC
>DASPUW010000047.1:0-5664 GCA_035622675.1 Burkholderiales bacterium
CTGCGCGACGTGCTCGTTCCCATCAATCGCAAATATCCACTCAAGGAGCTGATGGCTGCGTGCCAGCGCTATGTCGACGCCGCGCCCGTGGAGGACGCGGAGACGGCGGCGAGTCGCGCCCCTGACGATCCCGCGCGTAAATGGCAACGCGAGGGTGGTCCGCGCCCGTACATCAGCTTCGAGTACGTCATGCTCGACGGTGTAAACGACCGTATCGATCACGTGCGCGAGCTGATCGAGCTCACTCGCGACGTGCCCTGCAAATTCAATCTGATCCCGTTCAACCCGTTCCCCGATTCGGGCTACCAGCGCTCCCGGCCGGAGCAGATCCGCGCTTTCCAGGAGACGCTGATGTCGGCCGGGTTGATCGCGACCGTGCGCAAGACACGCGGCGAGGACATCGATGGCGCCTGCGGTCAGCTCGCGGGGCAGGTGGTCGATCGCACACGACGGCGACTGCGCCGCGAGACCGAGGAGGCTGCATGATGCGAGTTGCGCTGGCGGCGCTGGTGTTCCTGGTGGCCGCGTGCAGCTCGCAGAAACCGGACGGCAGCGCTGAGCGCCCAGCGAGCGAGACGCGGCCGAACATCAGCTCGCCGCTGGAGCGGGCCAAGATCCACACCGAGCTCGGCGTGAGCTACTTCGAGAACGGCCAGCTCGGCGTCGCCTTGGAAGAGCTGTCGACCGCGGTGTCGGCGGACAAGACCTATGCACCCGCCTACAACGCGCTCGGGCTCGTCTACATGGAGCTGAAAGAGGACGACAAGGCGGAAAAGAGCTTCCGTCAGGCGATCAGGCTCGATTCGTCCAGCTCGGAGACGAAGAACAACTACGGCATGTTTCTGTGTCAGCGCGGGCGCGAGGAAGAAGGTATCCGCCAGCTGCTGGAGGCGCTGAAGAATCCGCTTTATCCCACGCCCGATGTGGCATACAAGAACGCCGGTTTGTGTGCACGCAAGGCCGGCGACAAAGGGGCCGCCGCAGAGTATTTCCAGCGCGCCTTGAAGCTCAACCCCAAGCAACCGCAGGCGTTGTACGGAATGGCGGAAATCAGCTACCTCCGCGATGACTACGCGGTGGCAAAGGAATACGTCGTTCGCTATTTCGCGGTCGCGGAACCACCGGGTCCAGAGGCGTTGTGGCTGGCCGCGCGGGTCGAGCGCAAGCTTGGCGATCGCACCGCGCTCGCCAACTACGGGATGCAATTGCGGCGCCGTTATCCTTCGGCACCGGAAACCAAGGCCTTCCTCGAGGGCCGCTTCGAATGAGCCGGTCCGACCTCGAGCGCGGCAGCGACGCAGCTCACAGCCCCGGGGCGCTCCTGCTCGCCGAGCGGCGCAACCAGGGACTGAGCCTGGGCGACATCGCGCGCCAGCTCAAGCTGTCGGTGCGGCAGGTGGAAGCGCTCGAGCGAAACGAGTACGACAGCTTCCAAGGTACGGTGTTCGTGCGTGGATTCCTGCGTAACTACGCAAGGCTGCTCGGGCTCGAACCCGACCGCCTGCTCGAGGCGGCTGGTCCGGCGGCTGCGCCGGCCGTGGTGCGCGCCGCGCCGAGCGCGGCGGAGCAAAGGGTTGCGCCTAACCCCGAGCGCCGTCTTCGGGTGCTGAGCTGGGGCGGTTTTGCGGCGCTTGCCGCGCTCGTGGTTATCCTGCTCGCCTCCAACGCATCGAAGGAGCAGCAACGCGCCGGGCATGTGACACGCGAGCCGTCTGCGTCGACCACGCCGGCTGCAGCCGCAGCGCCTCAGGCAGAATCGGCAGCGCCGGCCGAGCAGACGCCCGAGGCGCCGCCTCAAGCGGCGGCGACCTCCACCGCATCCGCGGCGGAGCACAAGCCGGCCTCCGCCAATGCCCCAACCGGCGCCGTCGCGAGCGCCGAGTCGACGGACAGCGGTACGACGAGCGCTGCGCGCCCGTCTGGCTCGGAGTGGCCGCGAAGCGGGAGCTCGCCGCCGGAAGAGAACACAGCTTCCGCCGGTCCCAAAGTGCTTGTCGTCGGCACGGGCCCGGGGCGCATCCGAATGATCTTCGCGGACGAATCCTGGGTCGAGGTACGAGACGGCAGCGGAACGACGATCTTCTCGCGGCTCAACGCACCGGGAACGGAGCGGGTGGTCAGGGGACTGCCGCCGTTCGACGTGATCGTGGGGAACGCGCATCGCGTCAAGCTGCTGTACGAGGACAAGCCCATCGACCTCGGCCCGCACACGCGCGTGGACGTCGCGCGCATCACGCTCGAGTAGTGCCCCCTATGTCCGCTTCTTCTGCCGAGCTGCCGCGCCGTACCACCCGCCGGACCCGGATCGGGCGCGTCGAACTGGGGGGGGGTGCCCCAATCGTCGTGCAATCGATGACCAACACGGATACGGCCGACGCCGATGCCACCGTGCGTCAGGTCGCGCAATTGGCCGAAGCGGGCTCGGAGCTGGTGCGTATCACGGTCAACAGCCCTGAGGCGGCGGCGCAGGTTGCGCGCATCAAAGACCGGTTGTCGGTGATGGGGGTTTCTGCGCCGTTGGTGGGCGATTTCCATTTCAACGGTCACCGGCTTCTCACGCAGTTCCCCGATTGCGCGCAAGCGCTGGATAAATACCGCATCAACCCGGGCAACGTGGGTCGCGGCTCGAAGCGCGACGAACAGTTCGCGACGATGATTGACGTAGCGTGCCGTTTCGGCAAGCCCGTGCGCATCGGCGTCAACTGGGGCAGTCTGGATCAGGACCTGCTCGCGCGCCTGATGGATGAGAACGCGCGCCGCGCGCGGCCGCTCGATGCGGGCAAGGTCATGCGCGAGGCGCTGGTGATCTCTGCGCTCGACAGCGCGCGCCGCGCCGAGGAACTGGGCTTGGCAGGGGACCGCATCGTGCTCTCGTGCAAGGTGAGCGGCGTGCAGGATCTGATCGGCGTCTACCGCGATCTCGCGGCGCGCTGCGACTATCCACTGCACCTGGGACTTACCGAGGCCGGCATGGGCAGCAAGGGCATTGTCGCTTCGACGGCGGCGATGGCGGTCCTGCTCCAGGAGGGCATCGGCGACACGATCCGCGTATCGCTTACCCCGGAGCCGGGCGGGGATCGGACCCGCGAGGTGGTGGTGGCGCAGGAATTGTTGCAGACGATGGGGCTGCGCTCGTTCGCTCCGCTCGTGGTCGCATGCCCGGGGTGCGGGCGTACTACCAGTACGACGTTTCAGACGCTGGCGGACAAGATCCAGACCTGGCTGCGCGCGCAGATGCCGGCCTGGCGCGGGCTGTACCCGGGCGTCGAATCGCTCACCGTCGCCGTCATGGGCTGCGTCGTCAACGGGCCCGGCGAGAGCAAGCATGCAGACATTGGGATCAGTCTACCCGGCTCGGGCGAGAGCCCAGTCGCTCCAGTCTACGTGGACGGCGTCAAGACCGTCACCTTGAAAGGCGAGCGCATCGCGGAGGAATTCCAGAGCATCGTCTCGGACTATGTCCTCGAGCGCTACGGCCGCTCGGCGCGGCGGTCGCCCGCGCAGGACGAGCCGGTCGGCAGCGTCGGCTGAGCGCAGTAGGTTCGAGCTACCCCAACCCACGGCATGAGCGAAACGATTCAGTCGATCCGAGGGATGAGCGACATCCTCCCGGACCAGGCGCCGCTTTGGGACCTGTTCGAGGACAGCGCACGCGTTTGGCTGCGTGCGTACGGCTATCGGGCCATCCGCATGCCGCTGCTGGAGAAGACCGAGCTGTTCGTGCGCTCCATCGGCGCGGTCACCGACATCGTCGAGAAGGAGATGTACACCTTCACCGACTTGAACGGCGAGAGCATCTCTCTGCGGCCGGAGGGGACCGCCTCCTGCGTGCGTGCGGCGCTGGAGCACCACCTGCTGTACAACGGGCCGCAGCGGCTTTATTACACCGGCCCCATGTTTCGCCACGAGAAGCCGCAGAAAGGGCGCTTTCGCCAGTTCCACCAGATCGGGGTCGAAGCGCTCGGCTTCCCCGGTCCTGATGTCGACGCTGAGCACATCGTCATGTGCGCGCGGCTGTGGAAACAATTGGGCCTCGATCGCGTCCAATTGCAGATCAACACGCTGGGCAGCCCGGAGGCGCGGGCGCGCTACCGGGTGCGGCTCACGCAGCATCTGGAGCGCAACTTCGACGCGCTGGACGAGGACAGCCGCCGCCGACTCACGAGCAACCCGCTGCGGGTGCTGGACAGCAAGAACCCATCGATGCAGCCAGTGATCCAGGCCGCTCCGCGCCTGTACGACGATCTCGACGAGGATTCGGTCAGGCATTTCGAGCAACTGCAGAGCATCCTGCGCGAATCCGGCGTCGAGTTCGAGATCAACAGCCGGCTCGTGCGCGGGCTGGATTATTACAACTACACGGTATTCGAGTGGGTGAGCGACCAGCTCGGATCGCAGTCGGCGGTGTGCGCCGGCGGGCGCTACGATGGATTGTTCGGCCAGCTGGGAGGAAAGCCTGCCCCGGCCTGCGGCTTCGCCATGGGGGTAGAACGCCTCCTCGCTGTCATGGTCGAATCGGGCACGGCAGCGCACGAGCAACCTCCAGACGCGTACCTGGTTCACAGCGGGTCGGAAGCCACGCGCCTGGCATGGCGCGCGGCCGAGCAGATGCGCGACGCCGGGCTGAGCCTGGTTTTTCACTGCGGGGGTGGCAGCTTCAAGTCGCAGATGAAGAAGGCAGACGGCAGCATGGCGCGCTACGCGGTCATCATCGGCGACGACGAGGCCATCTTGCAGCGTGTCGCGGTCAAGCCGTTGCGCGAGCTGGGCGACCAGGTCACCCTGCCGGTGGCTGACGCGATCGGTCTGATCCGCAGCCGGCGCGGCGGCGCGCAGCGCGCACCGTAACAAACGGGAGCCTCAATGTACGATCTGGAAGAGCAGGAAAAGATAGACGAGCTCAAAGCCTGGTGGAAACAATACGGGCAGCTGGTCATCGCAGTCGCAATTGCTGCCTGCCTGGGAGCAGCAGCCACTGCCGGCTGGCAGTGGTACAAGCGCACTCAGGCGGACCAGGCTTCCAGCCTCTACGGCACGCTGGAAAAAGCGCTGCAGGCCAACGACCTCAAGCAGATCCGGGACGTGTCGAGCCAGCTCATGGAAAAGTACAGCGGCACGGCCTACGCGCCGATGGCCGCGCTGGCTGCGGCTAAAGTGAACTTCGAGGCGGGCGACGGCAAGAGCGCCGCGGCACAGCTGCAATGGACCATGGATCACACGCGCGACGAGAGCATCGCTGCCACCGCCCGCCTTCGGCTGGCCGGAGTGCTGCTCGACCAGAGCAAGTACGACGACGCGCTGAAGCTGCTGGATGCGAAGCACCCGGACGCTTTCATCGGTTTGTTCGAAGATCGCAAAGGCGACATCTATGTCGCGCAGGGCAAGATGGCCGAAGCAAAAGCCGCTTACAAGGCGGCGCTCGACAAGCTGCCCCTCGGAGGCAGCTACCGCAACTTGGTTCAGGTCAAGCTGGACGGCCTCGGCGGCGAGAAGTGAACGTGGCGGGCCGCTCCAACTTTGCCTGGATGCGGGCTTGCTTCGGCATGCTCGCCATCGGGCTGCTCGCGGCTGCGTGCGGCGGTTCGCCGACGGTCAAGCCGGCCGAGCTGGTCAAGTTCAAGCCGACAGCGCGCGCCAAAGTCGTGTGGCATTCCTCGGTCGGTG
>DASPUW010000048.1:0-2306 GCA_035622675.1 Burkholderiales bacterium
CCGGAAGAAGCGAAGAAGGTTCCCAACGTCTGCTCGTCTCTCGAGCAAGCGCTCGAATATCTGGACAAGGGGCGCGAGTTTCTCACCCGCGGTGGAGTGTTCTCGAACGACATGCTCGACGCTTACATCGATTTGAAGATGGAGGAGGTCACGAACTTCCGGATGACTACGCATCCAATCGAGTTCGCGATGTATTACAGCCTCTGAGCCCGCTTAGGAGGTCGCGCGAAAGGGGCGGGACGTTCCCGCCCCTTATTGTTTTCCAAGGCGAGGAAGGTTGATTGATTACCCGGTGCAGCTGTCATAGACTTCGGACGCGCGGCGTGCTGCACGCCCGACGGTCAGGTTCGAACCCACATGCGCTGCCTGTTCGCACTGCTCGCAACACTGCTGTCGGCCCTGCCTGCCCTGGCCGATACCTGCAAGTACATCGACAAGGACGGGCGTGTGATCTATTCCAACGCACCGGTCAAGAACGCGCGCAAGCTCACCTGCTTCCAAGAGCCAACATTACCGCCGGCGGAGGCGAGCAGGGCGAGCGCCGCGGCGGCGCCTGCAGCCGAGACGAGCCAGAAGCGCGTCGAGCCTGCGGTGCAGCGCAAGCGCGACGACGATCGGCGCAAGATCCTGGAGGAAGAGCTGGCGCGCGAGCAAAGGGCGCTGGAAGAGGCCAAAAAGGTTCTGGCCGATCAGCAGGCGCAGCGGTCGGGAGAAGAGCGCAACTACGCTCGCGTTCAGGAGCGCGTCAAACCATACCAGGACGCGGTGACCATGCACGAGAAGAACATCTCTTCCATCCAGCACGAGCTCACCAACCTGCAGTAGAGGCCAAGCCTGGCCTGGCACCTTGCGCGCTCGCCCGCGCGGTACTACCCACTCGGACGCTGCGGTGGGGACGCCCCGTATGAAAGCAAGCGAAACCTTGCCCGCACATGCCTGGGCAGCACGGGCGAGTCAGTGGGATAAGTCTTTGCGCTCCGCGGGGCTGGACGCGCTCGCGATGGCGGTAGTGTACTTGCGGCGCGACCTCACCATCGTGTACGCCAACCCCGCGGCAGAGAATCTGTTCAAGATCAGCGCGCGCAACGTCTTGGGCCATCGCCTCGCGCATCTCTTTCCCAACGATTCCCCGTTGAAGGCGGCGATCCATCAGGCCGAGAAGCGCAACTGCAGCTATCTGCAGCACGAGCTCAGCCTGACGACGGCCGCACAGGATCGCTTCGAAGTGAGCTGCACCGTAACGCGGGTCGAGATCGACGGCATCGACGGCTACCTGCTCGAATTCACCGAGCTGCATCAACAGCAGCGTCTGGCGCGCGAAGAGCGCCTACACGAGCAGACCGAGGCAAGCCGCTGGCTGATCCGCAACCTCGCGCACGAGATCAAGAACCCGTTGGGTGGTCTGCGCGGCGCGGCACAGCTCCTGGAGCGCGAGCTCGAGCGGGCCGAGCTCACCGAGTACACGCAAGTCATCATGAAGGAGGCCGACCGCCTGCAGACGCTGATGGACCGCCTGCTCACGCCCCAGCGCATGCCGCACCTCGCGCCACTCAACATTCATGAGGCGGTCGAACGCGTGCGCAGCCTGGTGCTCGCCGAGTTCCCCGCCGGCATCCGCATCTCCCGCGAGTACGACGTGAGCCTGCCCGCGATCGAGGCTGATCGCGAGCAGATCATCCAGGCCCTGCTCAACATCGTGCGCAACGCGGCGCAGGCCATGAAGGGCAACGGCGACATCGTCCTGCGCACGCGCGTCGCGCGGCAGGTCACCCTCGCACGCCGGCTCAACCCGCTGGGGGTCTCGATCCAGGTCATCGACAACGGACCGGGCATACCGCACGAGCTGCGCGACAAGATATTTTTTCCGCTGGTGTCGGGGCGCGAGGGCGGTACCGGGCTGGGGTTGACGTTGGCGCAGAACCTGATCAGCCAGCACCAGGGCGCAATCGAGCTGGAGAGCGAAGCGGGGCGTACCTGTTTCACCATCGTGCTGCCGCTCCATCCAGGCGGCGCTTGAGCGTATCCGGCAAAGCTCAGAAGACCATGAAACCTGTCTGGATCATCGACGACGATCGCTCCATCCGTTGGGTGTTCGAGAAGACGCTGGCCCGCGAAGACATCAGCTTCAAGCTGTTCTCTTCAGCGCAGGAAGCGCTCAGCGCGCTCAACTCCTCGGTGCCACAGGTTGTCGTCAGCGACATCCGCATGCCGGGCGGCTCCGGCCTGGAGCTGCTGCAGAAGATCAAGGAACGGCATCCAGCTCTCCCGGTCATCATCATGACCGCGTATTCGGACCTCGAGAGTGC
>DASPUW010000049.1:0-6478 GCA_035622675.1 Burkholderiales bacterium
GAACGGTTCGTTGGAGGCACGCAGGGAGGCGGGTGTTCCCTCCGCGACGATGACCCCTGCCGAAACAAAGTAGACGTAGTCCACGATCCTGAACGATTCCTCGACGTCGTGCGTCACGATGATCGAAGTCGCTCCCAACGCATCGTTCAATCGGCGGATCAGATTGGCGATGACACCGGTCGAGATCGGGTCCAGGCCAGTAAACGGCTCGTCGTACATGATGAGCATCGGGTCCAGCGCGATGGCACGGGCGAGCGCCACACGCCGCGCCATACCGCCAGACAGCGCTTCGGGCTTGAGGTCCGCCGCGCCGCGCAAGCCAACCGCGTTCAGCTTCATCAAGACGAGATCGCGGACCAGCGGCTCGGGCAGCCGTGTGTGCTCTCGCAGGGGGAAAGCCACATTGTCGAATACGGAGTAGTCCGTGAAGAGGGCTCCGAACTGGAACAGCATCCCCATGCGACGGCGCAAGGCGTAAAGCTCGCGGTGGGACAGCGCGCGGATGAGTTGGCCATCCACGGAAACGCTGCCTTTGTTGGAGCTCAGCTGCCCACCGATCAGACGCAGAATCGTGGTCTTCCCGGAACCGCTTAACCCCATGATGGCGACCACCTTCCCTCGCCCGATCGCCATGTTGATTCCGGTCAATACCGGGCGCTCGTCATAGCGAAACTCGACGTCGCGGAGTTCTACTAGGTTGTCTGCGCTCACCGCACAAGGGTTCAGGCCGGGAAACGCGGCGGATTGTACCCCGGTTTGACGGGCACGGTCGCGACGGCGCAGTGCATTGGCTTGCATCTTGCTGAGTTTTGCCGCACTGTGCGCGCGCAGCGGCGGCAGGCGTGCGCGAACACCGGAAACGCGCTCGTCGGCTGGGGTTACGCGGCTATCGAAGCGCCGCCTGGCAAGGACTCACGTCAGATGGAAGACGATCAAACAGAGCTACGCTCCATGACCACCCCAACCGACACGGTTCCTGCTCTGCGCTTTGCCAGCGTCAACAAGCGTTATGGGACCGCCATCGCGCTCAGCGATTTCTCGCTCGATGTGGGAGCAGGACAGACCTTCGGACTGGTTGGCATGAACGGAGCCGGTAAGACGACGCTGATCAAATGCATGCTCGACTTCTCGGAAGCGGACAGCGGCACGGTCCAGATCTTCGGCATACCGAGCCTGGTCACGCGCTCGCGCAGCCGACTCTCCTTTCTCCCCGAACGGTTCAATCCGCCTTACTATCTGACAGGCCGGGATTTCGTCCGCTATATGCTGGAGTTGCAGGACGTCGACTATCGCGATCAGGAGGCCGAACAGACCTTCGATGCGCTGGATCTGGACCGATCAGCGCTCGCCAAGCCGGTGCGTGCGTTCTCCAAGGGCATGACCCAAAAGCTCGGACTGGCCGCCTGCCTGCTCAGCCGCAAGGATCTCTATATCTTGGACGAGCCGACCAGCGGCCTGGATCCAAAGGCGCGCGCGTTGCTCAAAGACCAATTGCGAACAGCGCGGGATGCCGGTAGGACAATATTCTTCACGTCGCACGCGTTGTCGGACGTCGATGAACTGTGCGACCGCATGGCGGTGATCCATCGCGGCGAGCTGCGCTTCGAGGGCACCCCGAAAGAGTTGCGCGAGCGTCATGCCGCCACGACCCTCGAGCAGGCGTTCCTCGCCTGCATCGGGGAGCGGCTTGCCCCGCGTCAATGAGGCGCAGCCCTGCTAGGCCGCTACCAAGCGATCTGGCAGAATAGTTGGCCATCCTCGGCGGTCGGCGAGCATACGACGTGGACGCGAGCGCACCGATCAAACCCGACCTGCTAATCGTTGACGACGACCCGTTGATCACCGATACGCTCGACTTCGTTCTGGGGCGGGACTTTAATGTGCACGTGGCCGAGTCTCGACTCCAGGTAAAGAGTCTGCTGCGTCAGCTCGACGTTCCGCCGGAGCTCGCGCTGGTCGATCTGGGCCTGCCGCCCACGCCGCATCGACCCGACGAGGGCTTCCGCCTCATCAACGAGCTGCTGGCGCTGTCTCCGGACATCAAGATCCTCGTGCTGTCGGGTCAGAACGACGAACAAAACGCGCGTCATGCACGTGCGCTTGGGGCAATCGAATTCGTCGCCAAGCCCTGTGAACCGGAGCGGCTGAAAGAACTGCTCCTCAAGGCGCATACCATCACGGCCGCGGAGCGCGTCGCCGAGGGCACGGAGCCGGGTATCGTGGGGTCCGGGCCGGCTATCGCAAAACTCAAGCAGCAGATCCGCCAGTACGCGACTTCGCCTTTTCCGGTGCTGATCGAGGGCGAGTCCGGCAGCGGCAAGGAGCTGGTCGCCGTCTCGCTGCATCGGCAAAGCCCGCGCGCGCTCAAGCCGTATCTGGCGCTCAATTGCGCCGCGATTTCACCGACCTTGGTCGAAGCCTCCCTGTTCGGCCACGCCAAGGGGGCTTTCACCAGCGCGAGTACCGCGCGTGCCGGCTATTTCGAGGACGCGCGCGACGGCAGCTTGTTTTTGGATGAGATCGGCGAGCTGCCCCTCGAGCTGCAGGCGAAGCTGCTGCGCGTGCTGGAAAATGGCGAATATCAGCGCGTAGGGGAGACGCAAGGCCGACACAGCCAAGCACGTGTAATCGCGGCCACCAACCGAGATCTGCGTCAGGAGGTCAAGACCGGACGGTTCCGCGCCGATCTTTATCACCGCCTGAGCGTGTTCACGGTCACTGTACCGCCGCTGCGCGACCTGGGAGAAGACAGGCGCAAGCTGCTGGCTCATTTCGCGGACTTCTACGCGGCGCAGAGCGGGGTCGCGGCGTTCAAACTCGATGCCGGCGCCGAGCAGCTGTGGATGGACTATAGTTTTCCGGGCAACGTGAGGGAGCTGCGCAATATCGTCATCCGTCTGACGACCAAGTACGCGGGGGAAACGGTGGGCAGCGAGCAGCTGCTCGCGGAGCTGGACCCGGAGCAAGGAACAGAACCAGTGGCTAGTGTCCTGTCGCCGGACGACCATCGCAGTGCGGTGGAGACCGCCAAGCGGCTGCTGCTCACGCAACGGCATTTCCGCCTGGACGAAGCGCTGCAGCGCTTGGAGCGCAGCTATGTCGAGGCTGCGCTGGCGCTAACCAGCGGCAACCTCAGTCAAGCGGCCAAGCTGCTCGGCGTTCATCGCACCACCCTGTACAGCCGCATGCAGGGCTACAACGCGCACGCTGGAAACGATCGCAGCGCACCTGACCAAGCATGAACCGCAAATGTACTACGCCTTCTTCGGACTGAAGCAACCTCCGTTCAAGATCACGCCCGATACGGACTTCTTCTTCGAGGGCGGCAACCGCGGCGCGGTGCTCGAAGCGCTGATCTACGCGGTGACGCACGGAGAGGGCATCGTTAAGGTCACTGGGGAAGTGGGGAGCGGCAAGACCATGCTTTGCCGTGTGCTGCAGGCACGCCTGCCCAAGTCGGTCGATGTGGTGTATTTGGCTAACCCCAGCGTGTCGCCGGAGGAGATTCTGCACGCGATTGCATTCGAGCTGCAGTTGCCGATTGCACGTGACGCCGGCCGGCTCGTGGTCATGCACGCGCTCAACGAATATCTGCTCGCCCGTCACGCCGAGGGCCGCCAGGTGGTCATCTTCCTCGAAGAGTCGCAGAGCATGCCGCTCGCGACGTTGGAGGAAATCCGCCTGCTGTCCAATCTCGAGACCAAGCAGCACAAGCTTTTACAGATTGTGCTGTTCGGTCAGCCTGAGCTCGACGAGAACCTGGGCAAATCCCAGATCCGCCAATTGCGCGAACGGATTACGCACAGCTTCTCGCTCGGCCCGCTGAAGACAGAGGACGTGCGGGCCTACCTCGCGTTCCGCCTGCGCGCGGCTGGCTATCATGGGCCTGACCTGTTTCCTCCGGCCGTCGTGCGCTACATCGCGCAAGCAACCACCGGGCTGACGCGGCGCATCAACATCGTCGCCGACAAGGCACTGTTGGCCGCCTTTGCGGAGAACACGCACAACGTGACGATGAAGCACGCCAAGGCAGCGGTGCACGACAGCGAGTTCAGCAGCAGGGCGGCACGCCCCGGCCGACTTCGTTGGTTAGCGCCCACTGCGGCTTTCTTGCTTGGTGCGCTGGCGGTTGCAGGACTTTACTTGGCTTATAGTCACCTGTCTGACAGGGCAGCGGCCGGTGTGCACCGAGGAAACCTCACGGCGGCAAGCCCGCCCACGGCCGACGCGCGGCCGTCCCAACCCGCGGGCAGCAGTCCGCCCTCGGCGGAACAGCCTCCTTCAGCCGCGGCGCCGCCAGCAGTACCGGTGGGTCAGCCCATTGTTCCCAGGCCGCAAGAAATCCCTGCCTCGCTCCCAGCTCCTCCCGGTCCTCCCACGGAAGGCGCGCCAACCTCGGACCGGTTCAAGCTGAGTTCAGCCCTGTCCTCATCCAGCGACCTATTGGAACAACGCTTGCTTGCGACCGAGCGCTGGTTAGAGGAGGCGCGGGGTGCGACCTTCAGCATTCAGTTGCTCGGTTCCAACGATCCCGCGTTGTTGAGAGACTATTTCGAAACTATTGGTAAATATATTGAACTAGAAAAGGTTTTTGTGTACCGTACCCTTGCGAATCAGCAGCCGTCCATGACGGTTCTATACGGAGCTTTCGGCAGCCGGGCAGAGGCCGTCAGGTCCCTTGAGACGCTCCCCGACGAGTTGAAAGTAAACCGTCCGTACATTCGCACGGTACAGGGCATTCGCTCCGAGATCGGCCTGAGGAAATCGTCCTAGACAGGACCGCTGCTCAGGCCGGCCCCCACCGGCGCAGGCACACGCGCTGGACGGGCTTACACGTTACAACTACCAGTCCTCATTAGGCGAGAATGAACAATCGCGGCCACGGTCACCCTGGAGGAACAGTGAACCCTCGACCCGCTCGCTGGTCGCTTTGGGCTGGCGGAGAGCTCAGCCACGCACGCGTCTGGTGGATTGGCTTGCCCCTGCTGCTCGCAGCCTGCGCCTACAAGCCCACGATCCCTCCCTCCCAGGCGCACCTCAGCCGCGAGTCGGTGGCCCCGCCTGGAGAAGCCGACAAGATCCTGCCTCCAGTTACGAACGCCACCTACGTGCCGCCACCAACGGCACGTGCCAAGATGCCGACGTACAGCGTCGTGGTACACGAGGTGCCAGTGAAGGAACTGCTGTTGGCGCTGGCGCGTGACACCAAAGAGAACATCGACATCCATCCCGGATTGCAGGGGCTAGTCAGCTTGAATGCGATTGACGAAACGCTGCCGTCGATCCTCGATCGCGTCTCCAAGCAGGTGAACATGCGTTATCGCGTCGAGGGCAAGACCATCGTGGTGAGCCCCGACACGCCGTACTTCAAGACCTACAAGGTCAACTATGTGAACATGACGCGCGATACGACTTCAGCCATCGCGGTCAGCGGTCAGATCAGCGGGGCGGGGGGAGGCGGGGTCAATGTCTCGAGCGGAGGCACGTCTTCAACGTCTGTGAATACCGTCTCCAAGAACAATTTCTGGGAGGTGCTTACCGAGAACCTCCACAGTCTGTTGAAGTCCACACGGGCGCTGGCGCAGACTGCAGAGGATCGCCAAGCGCAGGCCGAAGCGGCGCGCGCGGCGAGAGAGGAGCGTCTAGCGCAGGCCGAAGCGGTGGCGCGGGCTGGCCAGAACGCCACAAACCTATTCGATAAGGTGTTCGGGTCTGGGCCATCCACTGGCGTTACCGACCTTAAGCAAGACATCGTGGTCAACCAGGTCGCGGGAACCGTTTCCGTGATGGCGACGGAGCGTCAACACCAGCTCGTGCAGCAGTATCTCGATGCCATCGGGACGTCGTCCCAACGGCAGGTTCTGATCGAAGCGACGATCGCAGAGGTATCGCTCTCCGATCAATATCAGGCGGGTGTGGACTGGAGCAAGCTCGCGATTGGCGCCGGCTTCGGCGCGAGTCAAACTTTGAGCGCAGCCCCGATACTTACCGCCGGCATTACCGCACCGGCGACGGCAGCCGGACTGACGCTCTCCTACCTCAGCAATACCAACGGCAATGGCGTCTCGATCACCGCGAAGCTGCTGGAACAGTTCGGAAAGACGCGAGTTTTGTCCAGCCCCATGCTGATGGCGATGAACAATCAGACCGCGCTGCTAAAAGTGGTCGACAACGTGGTGTATTTCCAGATTCAATCACAGATCAGTCAGGGAACTGCCACCAACGCGAATAACCTTCAGTCCGTAACTACCACACCGCAGACTGTTGCAGTCGGTTTCATCATGAGCATGACACCGCAGGTCAATGACAACGGTGTGATCACCATAACCGTTCGGCCCACCATCTCCCGGATCGACAAATTCGTGAACGACCCGAATCCGGCCCTTACGACCTCGGCGAACGGTCTGCCCTTGCCCAATCCGCTAACAAATCCGGTCCCCCAAGTCACGGTCCGAGAGATGGAGTCTGTGCTGCAGCT
>DASPUW010000050.1:0-3755 GCA_035622675.1 Burkholderiales bacterium
CGCGTCAACCAGCGCGTTCTTGCCGCCCACGCCGAAGGTGTCGGTGGAATGAACGATCGCGATCTTCGTCCCCTTGAGCACTTTCACCGCGTACTCCGCCATCACCTTGGACGAATAGAAATCGCTGGGGCGCAGCCGGAAAATCCACGGGTTGTTGACGCGCGTGAGACTCGGGTCGCTGCCGCCGATGAACGCAGGAACACGTGCCTTGGCAATCGTCGGCGACGCGGCCTGCACTTGCGTGCTGCGCAGCGGACCGATGACGGCCACCACGCCGCCTTCGCCGACCAGCTTGGAGTAGGCGAGCACGGTCCCGGGGTTGGTGCTGGCGTTGTCCTCGACTTTCAGCTCGATCTGCCGCCCCATGATGCCGCCCGCCGCGTTGATCTCATCGACCGCGAGGCGTGTGCCGTGTAGCACCAGCACACCGGCCTCGGCGTTGGGCCCGGTCAACTCGTCCACCACCCCGATCGTGATCGGGTCCGCAGCTCGCGCCGCGGGAATGGCGAGCGCCGCGGCCAGGACGATTCCGATTGTGAGCTTCATTGTTCTCCTCCTGTTGTTATGTGCTGCTGCGTCGGTATTCTGCACCAAGCGGCGGCGCTGCGGCGGCGGACGATCGTGCTATCTTGCCACGATGCGCTCGAGGGGAATCCGGGTCGTGGTGGCGTTGGCGGCGGCGTTGCTCGCGCCCGGTACGAGCATTGCCGCCGAAAGCGCGTGGCACGCCTACGAGCGCGGCGACCGCGCGACGGCAGCGAAACTGTATGCGCAAGGCGCGAGGCACGGCGATCGTTTGGCGCAGTTCAACTACGCCATGATGCTGTTTCGCGGGGAAGCGCCCGAGAGCGAGCGTGGCGAAGCGCTGCGCTGGCTGCGTCGCGCGGCCGATGCAGGAATGATGCAGGCGCAGTACAACCTGGGCCTGCTCTACGAGAACGGGGCCGTGGTCCCCAAATCGCTCACCGAGGCAACGGCGTGGTTCGAACGCGCAGCTGAGCAGGGCCACACCGATGCGCAGGTGAGCGCAGCGACGCAGTACTTTCTCGGGCGTGGCGCACCCAAAGACTACGCCCGCGCGGCGCATTGGTACCGCGAGGCTGCGAACGGCGGCGATGTCGGCGCGCAATATATCCTCGCCAGCATGTACGAGAAAGGCGACGGCGTGGCCAAGGATGTGCGGCTCGCGCTCTACTGGTACGCGGAGGCGGCGCGACAGGGCGACGCAGTCGCGCTCGTGAAGGCGCGCGCGCTGGCGCGCCAGCAGCAAGCCGAATCTCGCTGAGCAATCACGCCGCTACACACGCGGAGCTGCCACTCCCAGCGCGCTTTCGGCGCAGCCGCTCGTCTCCTGCCCGGCGCACTTCAGGTCCCTTCGAAGGCGCCGGGAGCCAATCTTGCTAGTGCTTCCAAGCCGATTATTCCTCAACGGTTTAACAGATGTACAACAGGTCGTCGCTCCTGCAAGTCTGCGCTCTGGCCGTCCTCGCGACGTGTCTCGGAGGGCTCGGACTCACGTCAATGCGCGCCGCGGCGCAACAAGAAACCGCTGCCGCACTACCTGTGAGCAAGTGGAAGATCTATCGCGACGACCGCTACGCGTTTCGCCTGTCGTACCCGCCCGACAGTCAGGTCCAGACGGGAAGAGATCGCGGTTACCAATACCTGCGCGTGCACAACTACGAGCCCGAGGCGGGCGGCCAGGGCGCCTTGCAGGCGGGCGAGTATCACCTCGAGATGCTGATCTTCGATCACCGTCTCGGGCACAGGATGCCCAGTCCCTGCCGCGATCTGGTGCGGGAGCCGCGCCAGGTCAGGGCGGGCAAGGTCAACGCGCTGCGCGGACTGGCGGAGCACACCGAGGATGCGGGCGGCGCAACCTCCTTCGCGCTGTGCCTGCAGGCCGGGAAGGTCGACGTGCTGGTGATGGCAACCGAGCAGGATCCGCTCGGGCCAATTGCCAACCGACTTCTCGACGGCGTGCGCTTCGGGAACTAGCCAAAGTAACGCGGGGAGCTAGTCCCTGCAGTGCAGGTCCCCGCCGGCGATGCGCCCTCACGCTGCACCGCACCCGGCTCCCGCTGCCATCTGTATGTCATCTAGCTGACACAAAGCTGCCGTAGCCTTTCGAGGTTCCCCAACGACCCTGGACGGCTCGACATGAACCAGTCTGTCGCCGCGGCACACCACCCGCTCGCCAGCGCGTCAACCCTCGGAAAACTGCCGCTTTTTCTGTTCGGCGGCGTGGTCATCGCAGCGCTGGCCTACATCGCCGTGGCGTTGACGGGCGACCTCGCAGCCACCCGCGAGACCTCCTGGGTCCCGTTCGTCCTGCTGGGGATCGCGCTGCTGATCGCGCTCGGCTTCGAGTTCGTCAACGGCTTCCATGACACGGCCAATGCCGTGGCTACCGTCATCTACACGCACTCGCTGACGCCGAACACCGCGGTGGTCTGGTCGGGAGTCTGGAACTTCCTCGGCGTCATGGCCTCGAGCGGTGCGGTCGCTTACGGCATCATCGCCCTCCTGCCGGTGGAGCTCATTGTGCAGGTCGGCAGCGGAGCGGGCTTCGCCATGGTCTTCGCCTTGCTGGTGGCCGCCATCATCTGGAATCTGGGCACCTGGTACCTGGGGCTCCCCGCCTCGAGCTCACACACACTCATTGGCTCGATCATAGGCGTGGGCCTGGCAAACCAGCTCTTGGCCACCACCGGCACCGCCACCAGCGGTGTGGACTGGAACCAGGCCGCTAATATCGGGAAGTCGCTGCTGTTCTCGCCGCTGATCGGCTTCGCCGCGGCCGCGATGCTGCTGGTGACGCTGCGCATGCTGGTGAGAAACCCCGCGCTGTTCAAGGCGCCACAGGGAAAGAAGCCGCCGCCCCTGTGGATCCGGTCGATCCTCGTCCTGACCTGCACCGGCGTCAGCTTCGCGC
Source organism: Burkholderiales bacterium (assembly GCA_035622675.1). Classification (GTDB taxonomy): domain Bacteria; phylum Pseudomonadota; class Gammaproteobacteria; order Burkholderiales; family SHXO01; genus SHXO01. Next base: position 2,936 of record DASPUW010000050.1, read on the forward strand.
ACGGCTCCAACGATGGCCAGAAGGGCATGGGGCTGATCATGCTGATCCTGATCGGGACGGTCCTCACGGTCTACGCGCTCAATCGGGCAATGGAGACGCCGCGCATCCAGGCTTTCTCGGGCGATGGCGCGGCCGTCACGCAAGTATTGTCGTCCCACCTGGGGGCACAGGCACCGAGCGCAAAACCAATTGACGAGGCGCGCAGCGCCGTCGCCGCCTTCGTGCGCACCCGGACCCTGGAACCGACGACCTTGCCGGCGCTGATTCAGATGATCGCCTCGATCGACGAACAGGTCAGCTCGTACAAGTCCTTCGCCAACGTGCCAACGGAGAAGGTCAACAACGTGCGCAACGACATGTACCTGGTCAGCGAAGCGTTCCGGCACATGCTGAAACAGAGGGCGATCCCGTTCAGCGGCGACGAGGAGAAAACGATCAAGCAGTACCGCGCCGGGCTCGATTACGCCACTAAGTTCATTCCTACCTGGGTCAAGGTGGCGGTGGCCCTGGCGCTCGGCCTGGGCACAATGGTCGGATGGAAGCGGATCGTCGTCACCGTCGGCGAAAGAATCGGCAAGAGCCATCTCACTTACGGGCAGGGCGCTTGCGCCGAGCTGGTGGCGATGACCACGATCGGCGTGGCCGACGTGCTCGGCTTACCCGTCAGCACGACTCAGGTGCTGTCGTCCGGCGTCGCCGGCACCATGGCCGCCAACGGCTCGGGGCTGCAGTGGGCAACCGTGCGCAATCTGTTGATCGCGTGGGTGCTCACGTTGCCCGCTTCGATCCTGCTGTCCGGCACGCTGTTCTGGATATTCCG
>DASPUW010000051.1:0-8628 GCA_035622675.1 Burkholderiales bacterium
GGGGGCTGGGGTGATCCGAAGGAGGACGGAGTTCGCTGCTACGCTCCCGACGGCACGCTGCTCGCGAAGATCCATCTGCCGGAAACGGCAGGCAACTTGGTCTTCGGCGGAATGCAACGTAACCGGCTGTACATCGTCGCCAGCACATCGCTCTATGCGTTGTACGTCAATACGCAAGGCGCAGCGCTAGGTTGATCGGGTTGATGCGAACCCGAGGAAGGCCCCGCGGCCGGAACGCAATCCTGGTCGCGGGCCTGAACATAATGCCCTGTCAGGACGCGCCCGAAGGAGGCAATAAAAAAGCCCGCATGCCGTGCGCATGCGGGCTTGGCGCCTTCGCCGTCTGCGTTCAGGTCAACGGGAAACCGACCGCGTTCACATAGATCGCATAGATCGATGTGCTGCCGGTCATGAACAAGCGGTTGCGCTTCGTTCCACCGAAGACCAGGTTGGAGATGACCTCTGGCGTGTGGAGGAAAGCAAGCTTGTCGCCATTGGGCGCATGTACGCGCACGCCGTTGGTGTCCGGACCGCCCCAGCCCCAGCTGCACCACACGTTGCCTTCGGTGTCGCAGCGGATGCCGTCCGTGAAGCCCGGCGCAAAGTCCGCGAACACTTTGCCGCCGCTTACACCGGTTCCGTTATTCACCACGTCGAACACCATGATGTTGGCCGGGTACTGCGGCCCGTCGGTAGCGCCGGTATCGACGACGTAGAGCCTCTTGAAGTCTGGAGAGAAGCAGACACCGTTCGGGCGCTTCATCGATTCCACCATCACCGTCGCCTTGCCTGACGGATCGAGGCGGTAAACGCGGGTGGGAAGCTCGAACTCGGCCTTGTGCCCCTCGTACGGCCCGAGGATCCCGTAGCCCGGATCGGAGAACCACAGCGATCCGTCGGCGTGAACCGCAACGTCGTTGGGCGCATTGAGCTTTTTACCCTGGTAGTTGTCCATCAGGACCGTCCACGTGCCGTCGTACTCGCGGCGGCGCACGCGCCGCGTGTCATGCTCGCAGGCGATCAGCCGGCCCTGATTGTCGCGTGTGTGCCCATTGGAATAGCCGGATTCGGTCTGAAACACGCTCACATGACCGTCCTCCTCGCACCAACGCAATACGCGGTGGTTCGGGATGTCGCTCCAGAGCAGGCAACCCCAGTCCCCCATCCAGCATGGTCCTTCGTGCCACAGCGAGGCTTGGGGTCCCATGCCGTGCCAAATGCGCTGCAGGGTCGCGTTGCCTTGGCGCGCAGTGAAGCGCTTGTCGAACACCTCCCAGGCGGGATCGGGATAGGTGACCGTCACTTCGCCCGTCCAGTCGCGGTCCGTCGCGAACTTGTTAAGAGCCAGGGCGTCGGTGGCGGCCGCCGCTGTGGTGGCCGCTGCCGCTGCCAGAAATGTGCGTCGCGTCTTCTCCATGGAAATGTCTCCTACTCGGTGGTTGTGATGGCGCTGTTGGTCTTGACCCGGTGGCCGAAGCCCATTGTCCCGCGGGAGCGACGGGCCACGCCGCCAATCAACCTCGCGCAAGCGTATTTCAGGAAGATGTCACGCTGGGCAGCATTGTTACGTGCTTGTAACCACCGCACGCGGCGTCTCACACGACCTCAGAGGCGGACGTGAGAGTTCAACGCGCCGAAACCTGCCCAAGCGCTTTGGCGAGAGCATCTGCCAAGTGCTGCAGGTCGAGAGGTTTGGTGATGACGTCGTCGATGCCCGCCGTGAACGCTTCCTGCAGCAGCACCGGCCCCTCGTAGCCGCTCATGAGAACGATCGGTATGCCCGAGCGGGCATCGCGCAGGCGCCTCGCCACCTCGAGCCCTCCCAGGTCCGGCATCAGATAGTCGACGAGCACTGCGTCCCAGCGCGAGGGATCGGCACGGAACTCCTCCAAAGCCTCGGACGGCCTGGCAAATCCAGCGGGCTCATAACCGAGGGTGGCCAGCATTTCTTCGGCCAGCAGCATGAGCGGTTTCTCGTCCTCCACCAGCAAGACGCGCTGCCCGGCTCCTTTGGACAGGGTCTCGACGGTTCGCTTGGTTCCGAGTGCATCCGCATCGGATCGGGGAAGGTAGATATGAAAGCTACTGCCCGCTCCCGTCTGGCTCGTAACGTCGATTGCGCCGCCCAGCTCGGACACGATCCCCTGCACGAGAGCGAGACCCAGTCCAGTGCCTTGCCCCATTTCCTTGGTCGTAAAGAACGGCTCGAAGATATGGTCGAGCACGACCGGGGGCATGCCGGAGCCGGTGTCCTGTACGCTGAGGCGCACGTAGCGTCCGGCGGCCAGCAATCCGTGCGACAGCTCGGTGTCAGCGGCAGTGTCTACGGTCTCCAGGGCGACGCTCAGAGTCCCCCCTTCGCGCATGGCCTGAATGGCGTTGGAGCACAGGTTCGTCACCAGCTGGTGGAGCTGCGTCGTGTTCGCGAAGATAGTGGCGCTGCTGGTGGGGAGCTGGACCTCCATCTTCACGTTCGCGGGGAGAGTTGCGCGCATCAGGTCAAGGGTCTCCTGCAGCGCAGAGCAGGCATTGACCGCGTCCTGCTTACCGCGCGTGGTGCGGCTGTAGGTGAGAATTTGATTGACGAGGGTCTGCGCACGGCTGGCTGCCGACAGCACGTTGTTCACGAAGCCTTTGATGGTCCCGCCTTCCGGCGCCGCGCTGCGGAGCATCTCCGCATATCGGACGATGACCATCAAGGTGCTGTTGAAATCATGCGCGATGCCGCCTGCCATGGTCCCGATGGCTTCCAGCTTCTCCGCCTGGCGGAGGCGGGATTCGAGCTTCGCGCGTTCCGCCTCGGCCAGCTTGCGTTCCGTAATGTCGCGGTAAATGGCAAAGCTCGCGATGCCGCCGCCGGCTCCGCGGATGGGGGCGCCCAGCTCGGAGACATGGAGCCGTCCGCCATCGGCGCGCATGCGTCTGGTCTCCGCGCTCATGTGCCGACCCTCGCGCACCGCCGCAGCTGCGCGGCGCGCCTCCTCTTTGAGATCGTCTGGAACGATAAGATCGATCAGCTCACGCCCGAGCGCCTGATGCGCTGTAAGTCCGAACAGCCGGCTGAACTCCCGGTTCACGCGTGCTACGCGCTGTTGCGTGTCCAGCATGACGATCGCCTCGGGGGCGCTTTCGAACAGTTCGTCCAGCAAGGCCGTTTGCACCCGCAGGCTCTCCTCCGCCTGCTCTCGACGCCTGAGCAGTCGGAGCACCAAGGCCAGCAGCAGGAGCACGCTCAGGCAGAAGAGCGAGGTCCGCACCGTGCTGTGCATGGCCTGGATGTTCCACGGACGGAGCACCGTGCCGTTGTCCACCGCAGCAGCTATGACGAGCGGAAACCCAGGCAGGGGCTGAATCGCGTATGTGATGTCTTGGCCGTCTCGCTCACCATGTCTGACCACCGTCCCCGTGCCGGTCGTCGACAGGAGGTCCCCATACGCAGAGTGATCCGCAAACGAGCGGCCGATCTCGCCGCCGTCTCCAGGGTACCGTGCCAACAGCTGCCCGTTTCGATGGAACAAGCTCACCTCGCTGCCGGGCTCCAGGCGCAGAGACGCATACACGCGGCTGAAGTAGTCCAGATCCAGCAACGCCACGACGATCCCGCCAGGCGGACGCCTGATCGCCTGGCTCAAAGCGACGGTCCATCGACCGTCGCTGCGTCGAAAAGGCAAAGAGAAGGCGGCGCCTCGGGGCGATTGAGCGCCACCACTCGTTGTGCTGATCTGGCCGAGCTCATCGAGTCGCCAAGGCGCGCCCGCATAAGCCTGAAGCGCGCCGTCTTCCGCCAACACGGCAATGCCTTGCAGCTGCGGGAGAACCGAGACTCGCTGACGCAGACGCTTCTGGAACGCGGCTGTTACCGGCGGCGTCGAAGCGGCATCGCCGGCGGTATCGCTCACTGCCAGCCCTGCAGCTTGGACGATGCGCTGGCTTTGCTCGGCCAAAGAGCGCGCCAGGCTGGCGTACGCGTCCTCCGTGGTGTCGATCACGATCTCGCGCCGCTTCAGGATGTCGTGCACCTGAAACGCCGCCATGATCGCGATCAACGACACACCGATGAACCATATCAGCTTATGGTCCACTCGGCGGCGACCCTGCGCCTGCGACGGGTTGTACATATGGGCTATCGATCCTGCGACGCGGTGTTGGAATGTATCGGATGCAAGAAAATTACCTTCGCATGGCCGCACGCGCCGGGCCGTTTCTTGACCCTCCGCCAATCGCTGTTCGCTATACTATGAGCAGTCGGTACCATACCTGTGGACTCATGGAACCCGTTGCCTCCGGTGCTCAAGAGAAGGGATTCGCGCCGCACGTTCTCGTTGTCGACGACGACCCCGACATCTGCCGGCTGGTGTCCGATTACCTGCTGGAGTTTGGCCTGCGCGCCTCCTGCGTCGGAGATGGCTCCTCCATGCACAAGATCATGGCACAGAGCGTCGTCGACCTGATCTTGCTCGATCTCAAGCTTCCCACCGAGGATGGCTTGACTCTGGCGCGCGAAGTGCGCACGAAGTCCAGAATCCCGATCATCATCCTCACTAGCCGCAAGGACGACGTCGATCGCGTGATGGGGCTCGAGCTCGGCGCCGACGACTATGTGACCAAGCCGTTCAATCCACGCGAGCTGATCGCCCGCATCCGGGCAGTCTTGCGCCGCACTCAGCCGAGTGATGTCGCGTCTGCCGCGGGTGAGCCGCTCAAAGCTCTGCGTTTCGCGGGCTGGGAGCTGAACCTGCGTACGCGGCAACTCGTCTCCGCCGACGGAGAGCGTGTCGATCTCACGCAATCCGACTTCGCGCTGCTCAGTGCGTTCCTGGGCGCGCCGCAGCGCATTCTCAGCCGCGAGCAGCTGTTGGAGTTGAGCCGGGGGCACGACGACGAAGTGTTCGACCGCAGCATCGACGTACAGATTCTGCGGCTGCGGCGAAAACTGGAGGCCAATCCAAGCCGTCCAGAGCTGATCCGGACCGAGCGCGGTGCGGGCTACTTTTTGAACGCCCGGGTGGAAGCGGTCGGCTGAGAGGCCCTGCGGACGCGGTACCCCGCTTTCGTCCACGCGGACGGTCACCACCACCCACGCTGCGTCCCACACCCGTCAGCCTGTCTGCGGAAGAAAAGACGGCGGGTCCAAGACCCGCCGCCGAGTCCTCGGCGCGGACTGCGCGCCGAGGGGGAAGCCGGTAAAAAATGCGGAAGCAAACCGAACAGGCACAGGCTCGCATCGCAGGATTTCAGCGGAATTTCGAGGCGGGCGGGAATGTTACCAATCGGTAATCTGCCGGTCGGCTCGTGCGGCAGGCGTCCTGCATTCGAAACAGGTGCCCTCGGCAGCCGGTAGCTCAAGGGTCCGGGCCGTCGGTGAACGTGGCCGTCGTCTCATCCGATACCAGGATTGCCGTCGACGCCGATCAAGCGCGGCAGATACGCCTGGCGCGGGGCGATGCTCTTGTACTGCTTGAGCCAGGTTTCGACCAACTCCCAGATCGGCGCGCCGGCGGTCTCGCCGGTAACGGGCGCCCAGCCGGCCACTTTGTATTTCTTCGGCGGCGCGAGCGGTACCCCGTTCAAGCGCAGATCGCTGATCCGGTTGCCCATGCGCGCGTTGGGCGCGCACGCATAGGTTAAACCGCCGACGCGCACCATGTCCCCGCCCTGCTGTTTGTACGGATCGGGGTTGAACAGGTTGTCGCACACGTCTTCGAGCACCGCCTTGATGCTCTCGCCGCTCATCTCGCTCAGCGTGACGTACGGGTAAGTGATTGCGGTCTGTTCCATCACATGCTCTCGCGTGATGGCTTCACCCGGCAGCAGTGTCGTTCCCCAGCGGAATCCCGGCGAGAAGGCGATCTGCGCATCGTGCGTGTCGAGCAGCGCCTCGAGAATGAGTTGATCGAATGTACCGTTGAAATTGCCGCGCCGGTACAGCAGCCCCTGTGTGACCGCGAGCGTTTCCGACAACCTTGATTCGAACGGGGCGCGCAGCCTGGAAATCAGCGCGCTCATCTCCGCGTCCGGTGCCAGCTGGTTGGCAAAGACGGGCAGCAGCTTGTAGCGGTAACCGGTCACGCGGCCGGCTTTGATCTCGAGATCGAGCACGCCGAGGAACTTGCCGTTGGAGCCGGCGTTGGTCACCAATGTCTTGCCGCCGGCGTTGGAAACCTCGATGGCGGCGGGGACGGCGTCGTGGGTATGGCCGCCGAGAATTGCGTCCAGCCCGCGCACGCGAGTTGCCAGCTTGAGGTCCACGTCCATGCCGTTGTGCGACAGCAGCGCCACCACTGCGGCTCCCTCGCCGCGCACGGCATCGATCGACTGCTGCACCCCTTGCTCCTGAATCCCGAAAGTCCACTCGGGCACGAAACGGCGCGGGTGCGCGATCGGCGTATAGGGATAGGCCTGTCCGATGATTCCCACAGGCACGCCGTTGACTTCGCGCAGGACATAGGGTGGAAAAACCGGATCGCCGAAGTCGCTGGTGCGCACATTCTGCGCGACGAAATCGATGCGGCCTTTGAGCGCGCCGTTCACGATCTCGGTGACGCGCTCCGGGCCGTAAGTGAACTCCCAGTGCGCGGTCATGACGTTCACGCCCAGCTGCAGAGACGCCTCCACCATGTCCTGGCCGCGCGACCACAGCGCGGTGGCCGAACCCTGCCAGCTGTCTCCGCCGTCGAGCAGCAGCGCGCCAGGCCGCTCCGCGCGCAGCTTCTTGACCAGGGTCGCAAGGTGGGCAAAACCACCGACCTTCCCGTACGCAGTAGCGGCCGATTCGAAGTCGAGAAACGTGAAGGCGTGTGCGTCGGCGGTCGCGCGCGGAATGCCGAAGCGTCGCAGCATGGCCTCACCGACCAGGTGCGGCGGCCTGCCGGATGCCGCACCGGTTCCCAGGTTGACGCTCGGCTCGCGGTAATGCAGCGGCCGCAGCTGCGCGTGGCAATCCGTGAGATGAAGCAGGGCCACGTTGCCGAAGCGCGGAAGATCGTACAGGCCGGGTGCAAGTTCTCCCGCCAGCGCGCGCCGCTCGCCGAGGCGCAACCCTGCGGCTGACGCGATGGCCAGGACCTCGAGGAACTCGCGGCGGGTCACGCGTTCCGATGTATGGTCACCGGTGCCTACTCGACGAACGCGTCATCCGTCCAGCGCTCTCCCAGGTTGTCCACCCAGGAGATGGTGATCTTGTCGCCTTTGGCGGCGCCCCGGAACTTGAACGACAGATAGGGATTGCGCGATACGGCGGGTCCCCACTGTGCCGAAAGAATCGTGCGCTGCTTGTGCACGAAGGTCACAAGCTCGATGAAGTGCGCCGGCACGATCTCGCCCGCGTCGTCCTTGCGCAAGCCGGTTTCCATCGGGTGGCTGATCAGCACCCGCACCTGAACGAGATCGCCGTCAAGCTTGGTGCGAACCCTTATCGCGGTGTCCATGTCAGCCTCCGCAGCCGCCGATCGTGACCTTGATCTCGCGCGCTGCGTAGTAGAACTTGCCGCCCGCTTTCGCGAGCGCGTAGACGTTGCATGTCTCTGCCATCTTCACGCGAGTTTGCAGCCAGGGCAGGGTGCCGGACGGGATGCTGAAGTAAGCGGCGAGGATGCTCGGGTTTTTCTCGATCAGGATCGCGATCGACTCGGTATTCGTGAGAGTGCTCTCGATTTCCAGAGGAACCAGCGCGCCGTTCTCAGCGATCTCGGGCCCGTTCAGGACGACGTCGACGCTTTGCTGCGGCGCGCTGCCGCCGAGCATCCTGATGACATCGTCCATCTTCTTGGCCTCGAAAGCCGCTTTGTTCCATTCCTCGGCCCAGGCCGGCGCGACCGGCAACAGCCCGGCCGCGGCCATCAGCGAGAAAAGCTTGAGAAGCTCCCGGCGCTGCGCTTGCATGCTTCCTCCATAACGCAACTCACTGCCACTATCGCACAGATTGCTTTGGCCGGATTGCGCCCTGGATGTTCCCCGGCGACTCGCGCGCCTGGGTTCTAGAGTACTTTTAGCTGATGAAGGTCGGCCCGCAGCTTCATCGGATCCTCGAAGAGCAGCGCATGCAGTCCCAGAGCGCGCGCCGCCTCGACATTGCCTACGTTGTCGTCGACAAAGATCGTCGAGGCAGGCGCCAGCTGGCAGCGTTCTATCGTGAGCTCGAATATGCGCCGGTCGGGTTTGGCGAGTCTGACCTCACCGGATACCACGATGTCCTCGAACCAGGTGAGAAATGGGTAGCGCGAGCGCGCGACCGGAAACGTCTCCGCCGACCAATTGGTCAGCGCGTACAGGCGGCGACCGCGGCGGCGCAAGTCGCCGACGAGCTCGACCGTACCCTGGATAGGTCCGCGAAGCATCTGCTCCCAGCCGGCTTTCCACTGCGCAATGAGCGCGGCGTGCTCGGGGAACAAGCGCTGGCGTTCCGCGATCCCTTCGTCGAACGATCTGCCGGCGTCCAGCTCCCGGTTCCATTGCGGCGGGCAGACCTCGGCCAGGAAGTGCTCCATGGCGGCCTCGTCGCCCGCGAACAACGGCCGGTACAGGTAGCGGGGGTTCCAGTCGATCAAGACCCCGCCCAAGTCGAGCAGAACCGTGTCGATATTGGCGTCTATGGCCACGTCGCTCAGGCAGCCGCAGGAAACGGATTCG
>DASPUW010000052.1:0-2519 GCA_035622675.1 Burkholderiales bacterium
GACGTGCATCCCGCCTCCCTCTCCCCTTGCGGGAGAGGGCCGGGGTGAGGGGGAGCAGCGCTAGCGCCGATCGCGGATTGCGGCTGCCGCAATCCGATCCACCAGGGTTGGAGCGAGAAGCTTGAGCCAGCGTCCGAGTCGACCGCGTCGGGACATGATCAGCAGCCGCCTGCGCTGCTCGATCGCCGGCACGATCAGCCGTGCGCATTGCTCGGCGCTCATGATGCGCTCTTGCTGCATCGGGCTCGCGCCCAGCGGCCGGCCATCGGGGCCGATCGCGCGCTTGTGAATTTCCGAGCGCACGAAGTCGGGCGCAACGATGGTGACGGTGACGTCGGAGCCCTGTAGCTCGATCCGCAGCGACTCGAAGAAGCCGACCATCGCGTGCTTGCTCGCTGCATAGCCCGAGCGTTCGGGCACGCCGGTGAAACCGGCCAGGCTCGCGATCCCAACCAGACGCCCCTGTGTGCGCTTGAGCCACGGCAGCGCGAGCGCCGTGAGATGCGCGGGGCTCAGGTAGTTGATGTCGATCAACCTCTCGAGTACGGCGAGATCGGCCAGCGCGTCCAGGCGCGACCACATCGTGGCGCCCGCGTTGTTGATGAGTACGTCGAGACTGCCGAACCGAGCCAGCGTCGCATCCATCAGCGATTGACGCTGATGCGGATCGAGCAGGTCGGTCTGCACGCTCAGAGCAGCGCTGCCCCGGGCCTCGCACTCGCGCCTTACTTCTTCCAGCCGCTCCCCATTGCGTGCTGCAAGCACGAGAGAGAGCCGCTGCCGCGCTAGCTCGAGCGCGAGGGCACGGCCGATGCCCTCGGAGGCCCCAGTCAGCAGAACGACCTGGCCGGAGAGCGGACCCGTCATGCCGGATTTTTCCCGATGAGATCGGCCGCCCTCTCGGCAACCGCGATCACTGCGGCGTTGATGTTGCCCGAAGGAACGGACGGCATGATCGAGGCGTCGACCACGCGGAGCCGCTCGATCCCACGGACGCGCAGCTCGGGGTCGACTACCGCGCCCGCGTCCGTCCCCATCCGGCAGGTCGAGGTCGGGTGGAACACCGTGTCGCCGGCCTCGCGGCAAAAGGCCAGCCAGTCCTCATCGCTCTGCACCCGCGGCCCTGGAAATTCCTCCGATGCTACATAGTCGCGCAACGGGTTGGTGCCGGCGATGCGCCGGATGAGCTTCAAGCCGTCAACCATTACACGGCGATCGTTCGGCGTGGCGAGATAGTTATAGCGGATCGAGGGGGCAGCGCGCGGGTCGGGCGATGCAATGTGCACATGGCCCCGTGACTCGACCTGGGTCTGCGAGATCGACAGCGTGAAGCCGGAAAACGGGTGCAGCACGCCGCCCCGCCTGGCGGTCGAGAAGTTGATGAAGTACAGCTGCGCGTCCGGGCGCGGGATCTCAGGCCGGGTGCGCACGAAAGCAGCGGCGTAACCTGCACTGACGGTCAGCGGGCCGTGCCGGAACAGCAGATATTGCAGACCGATCTTTGCCTGCCGCCACCAGCTTTGCATGTCGTCGTTGAGCGTGATCGGGCGAGTGCAGCGCCAGAAAGTCCGGCAGTAGAAGTGGTCCTGCAGGTCCTCGCCCACGCCGGGTGCGTCGTGCACGACGGGAATGCCGTGGCGCTCGAGCAGAGCGTGGGGGCCGACGCCCGAGAGTTGGAGAAGCTGAGGCGAGTTGATCGTGCCCGCGGCAAGAATCACTTCGCGTGTCGCGCGCACCTCGCGCTTTACGCCGCCCGCTTCATAAGTCACGCCGGCGGCGCGCCTGCCGTCGAACAGCAGGCGGGTCGCGAGCGCCTCGACTTCCACGCGCAGGTTCGGGCGCCTCTGCGCAGGACGCAGATAGCCGACCGCAGTGCTACAGCGTCGGCCATTTCTCGCTGTGGCCTGATAATAGCCGGTGCCCTCCTGCGTCGCGCCGTTGAAATCGTCGTTGCGCGGAATGCCGAGCGCCATCGCCGCTGCGATGAAGGCGTCGCACAGCTCGTGCCGATCCGGCAGATCGGAGACGGTGATGGGGCCGCCCACGCCATGCCACTCGTTCGCGCCGCGCCGATGATCCTCCGACTTCTTGAAATACGGCAGCAGATCGTCGAACCTCCAACCGGGCACGCCCCAGCCGTCGTAGTCCTCGCGCTGGCCGCGGATGTGAACGAGACCGTTGATCGACGAGGACCCCCCCAGCACCTTGCCGCGCGGCGTGAACACGCGCCGCCCATTGAGCGCCGGCTCGGGCTCTGACTGATAGGCCCAGTTGACATCGGTGCGCGCGAACAACTTCCCGTAGCCGAGCGGCACGTGGATCCAGAAGTCCTTGTCACGCGGGCCCGCTTCGAGCAGCAGCACGGTCGCGCGCCCGTCAGCGGTCAAGCGGTTGGCGAGTACGCAGCCTGCCGAGCCCGCGCCCACGATCACATAATCGAAGCTGGTCAAGGGGAATGTAAGCACCGCGCCGGGCGCATCCTTGTGATTCGGACCTGGCACGGCGAAGGACGCGAATGG
>DASPUW010000053.1:0-2097 GCA_035622675.1 Burkholderiales bacterium
AAAGCTCCTCCAAGGGTTTCCAGCCGTGGCCATAACCGAAGCGCAAGTCCAGGAACTGCTCAAGCAGACCATCGATCCCACCACCGGCAAAGACTACGTCTCGAGCAAGGAGATCAAGAAGGTCGAGGTGAGCGGCGCCAATATCGCCGTCGACGTCGTTTTGGGCTATCCGGCGAAGAGCCAGCTCGCCGCCGTGCGCAAGCAGCTCGAAGAGGCGCTGAGCGCGCTGCCCGGCGCACGCAACATCCAGGTCAACGTCGACTTCAAGATCGTCTCGCACGCGGTCCAGGGCGGCGTTCAGCTCGTGCCCGGCGTGCGCAACGTGATCGCGGTAGCGTCGGCCAAAGGCGGAGTCGGCAAGTCCACGGTAGCCGTCAATCTGGCGCTCGCGCTGGCGGCCGAGGGTGCAGCTGCCGGTGTGCTCGATGCCGACATCTACGGGCCCTCGCAGCCCATGATGCTCGGACTGCAGGGCGAGCGCCCCACCTCGCCCGACGGGAAGAGCCTGGAGCCGATGGTTGCGCACGGCGTGCAGGCGATGTCCATCGGCTTTCTGATCGACATGGAGCAGCCGATGGTCTGGCGCGGGCCGATGGTGACCCAGGCGCTGGAGCAGCTGCTGCGCGACACGCGCTGGAAGGACCTCGACTACCTGGTGGTGGATATGCCGCCCGGCACCGGCGACATCCAGCTCACGCTCGCGCAGAAGGTGCCGGTCACCGGTGCGGTGATCGTGACCACACCGCAGGACATCGCGCTGCTCGACGCTCGCAAGGGACTCAAGATGTTCCAGAAGGTCAATGTGCCGATCCTGGGCATCGTCGAGAACATGAGCACCCACGTCTGCTCCAGCTGCGGCCACGAGGAGCACGTGTTCGGCGCCGGCGGCGGCGAGAAGATGGCGCGCGAGTACGGAGTGACGCTGCTCGGCTCCCTGCCGCTCGACATCCGCATCCGCGAGCAGGCGGATTCGGGCCGCCCGACCGTCGTGTCCGACCCTGACTCGCGCGTCGCGCAGACGTATCGCGAGATCGCCCGCAAGGTGGCGGTGCAGATCGCCGAGAAGGCCAAGGATTTCAGCGCCGCCTTCCCCAAGATCGTGATCAAGAACAGCTAGGCTGGCTTCAGAGGGGGCGAAATGAGCGTCAAGTCCGACCGCTGGATCCGGCGCATGGCCGAGCGGCACGCGATGATCGAGCCGTTCGAGCCCGGCAATGTCAAAGAAGTCGACGGCCGGCGCGTGGTGTCCTACGGCACCTCGAGCTACGGCTACGACATCCGCTGCTCGGATGAATTCAAGCTGTTCACCGACATCAACAGCACGATCGTCGACCCGAAGAACTTCGATCCCAAGTCGTTCGTCGACGTCAAAGGCCCCCACTGCATCATCCCGCCCAACTCCTTCGCCCTGGCCCGCACCGTCGAGTACTTCCGCATCCCGCGCAACGTCCTGGTCCTGTGCCTCGGAAAATCGACGTACGCGCGTTGCGGCATCATCGTAAACGTTACACCCCTCGAGCCCGAGTGGGAGGGCTACGTGACGCTCGAGTTCTCCAACACCACGCCGCTCCCGGCCAAGATCTACGCCAACGAGGGCGTGGCGCAGGTGATCTTCCTGGAGGCGGCTCCCGACGACGTGTGCGAAGTGTCCTACAAGGACCGCGGCGGGAAGTACCAGGGGCAAACGGGCGTCACGTTGCCCAAGATCTGACCGCCTCGCCGGCCGGAGCGCCTGTCGTGCTCGCGCCGCTGCCGCCCGCTTCGATCTCTCTCCCAACTCGCCTTCGGTCCGCCGCGTACGGCGTGAGCGCGGCGCTTCACCGGCTCGAGACACGCGCTGCGTTTCAGCGGTAACGCGCGGCGCGAAATTTGCTCGGCAAAACTCTTGATTCCGGGGACAGGGGTCCTATAATTCGCGCGTGTTCTTTCACATTGTGCGCGCACGCCCGCGCGAGCTCGTAGAGGAGGTCATCATGACAGGCAAGAGGAACTACTTCCCCAGCGTGGATCTCAAGAACCTGCACATTCCGATCACCTAGCGTCTCAGGAGAAAAACAAATGTCTGTGCGCAGCGCGCTCAACAAGAGAGTTGAGCTC
>DASPUW010000054.1:0-2495 GCA_035622675.1 Burkholderiales bacterium
GCGGCCCGCCTCGAAGCGCTGACTGAAGAGGTCGAGCGTCTGCTTGTAGACGGTCGAGCTCTCCTGAGCGATTGCGAGCTCGCGATCGAGCTCGATCAACGAGAAGTAGCCGGAGGCAATCGCACTCACCAGGCTGAGCATCACCGCGCGGCGCACGTCCTCCTGGGCATAGAGGTTGGCGCTCGCCGCCTCAGTCGCGTGCCGGACCCGGCCCCAGAGATCGAGCTCCCAGGCGGCGCTCGCACCGAGTCCGAAGGTGTTGTAGGTGAGATTGACCGGCGGCTCGAACGGCACCAGTGTCGCCTGCCGCGACGCGTAGGCCTGGTAGTTGACCTGCGGATAGAGATCGGCGCGCACGACCGACACCTGCGCGCTCGCTTCGTCGATGCGTGCGATCGCCGCCTTGAGGTCGTAGTTGTTGCTGAGTCCCTCGGTGATCAGTGACTGCAACGCCTTGTCGTTGAAGACCTGCCACCAGGGGAGATCGGCGAGCGAAGTGGCCTCGGACGCGCCGACCTGAGAGCGGAACTGCGCCGCAGGCGCAACGTCCGGGCGCTTGTAGACGGGCCCGACCGCGCAGCCGGCGGCGCCCAGCGCGAGCAGCGACGCGGCCAGCAGAGTCGGGGTCCTGGAACTCATCACAACGCGCGTTTTCACCGGCCACCCCTCCTCATTGCACCGCCGCGAGCATCTTTCGGAATCGCGACAGGGTGTAGACCGAGTAAGCACAGCCGATCGCGAACATCTTGGCGAGATCCGGCCACACCATGCTCAGGTTCGCATCGCGGAACAGCACCGCCTGGGAGAAACTGACGAAATGCGTCGACGGCACGAACTGCATGGTCTTCTGCAGCCACAGCGGCATGCTCTCGAGCGGCGTCTGGCCGCCCGACAGCAGCACCATGCAGATGAACACCGGGAAGGCCAGGAGTCCAAACTGCGGCATCGAGCGAACCATGGTGGCGAGCATGATGCCGAGCGCCGTCACCGAAAAGAGATAAACGAACAGCCCGAGTGCAAAGAGCGCAATGGAACCGGCCACTGGTACGCCGAGCGCGCCCTTGACGATGAGGAACAGCGAGATCAGCGCCGCCACGATGACCACCAGTCCGTTGGCCCAGATCTTGGCAAACATCAGCTCGTAGGGCTGCAGCGGCATCACCAGCAGGTGCTCGAGCGTGCCGTGCTCGCGCTCGCGCAGCACAGCGGCACCGCACAGGAAGATGGCCATCACCGAGATGTTGTTGATGATCTGGTTGATCGAGACGAACCAGCTCTGCTCCACGTTGGGATTGAAGCGCACGCGGGTATTGAGCTTGACCAGCTCCTTGTTGTTCGGGTCGGCCCTGCCGGGCCAGAAGGGCAAGGCCTCCTGGTTCAGGATGCTGCCGATGTATCCAGGTCCGCGGCCGGCCTGAGCCATGACGGTCGCATCCGCAATGACCTCGACGGTGGGCGTCGCCCCCCTGGAAATGTCGGACTGGAACTTGCGCGGCAGGTCGATGATGAAGGTGAACTGCCCCGAGTTCATGGCGTCGTTGATCTGCGAGAACGACAGCAGGCGTGCCGGCAGGAACAGCGGTGGCAGCAGCGCATCGCGTATCTGGCGCGAGAGTGGTGAGTCATCCTCGTCCACCAGGGCTACCGAGGCATTGATCACGTCCATGACCGCGCTCTTGGCCGGAGTGTAGACCGAGAACGTGAAACAGTAGGCGATGAGGAACAGCAGCACCGGGTCGCGGGCCAGGCTCAGGATCTCCTTGATCCCGAGATGAAAGATGTGACGGAGGTTGCGCATCTACTTCTCCTGCTTGCGCAGCAGTGAGACCGACAACCCGATGTAGACGATGGCGATCACCGCCAGCGCGGCGACATTGCGCCACAGAGAGGCGAACCCCAGCGCCTTGGTGAAGGTCCCGACGCTGATCGCCTGGAAGTAGGTGCTCGGGAAGATCTTGCCCGCCAGCCACGCCCCTCCCGTGAGCGAGGAAACCGGCACGAACATCCCGGAGAACTGCACCGCAGGAAGAATCGAGATGATGGCGGCGGCGAAAATGGCCGCGGTCTGACTCCCCGAGAACACCGACAGCAGCAGGCCGAAGCCGGTGGTCGCCACCACGTACACGATCCCACCGAGGACCAGCGTCGCGAAGCTGCCCTTGAGCGGTACCTGGAACACGAGGATCGCGAGCGCCACCAGGGTCGCAAACTGGATGAGCGCGACGGTGAGGTACGGCAGCTGTTTGCCGAACAGGAACTCGCTGCGCGTTGCAGGGGCAGCGTAGAAGTTGGCGATCGATCCCAGCTCCTTCTCGCGCACCACGCTCAAGGCCGTGAGCATGCTCGGAATCAGGATCAGGAGCAGCATGATGTCTCCGGGGACCATGGCGTAGACGCTCTCGAAGGCCTGATTGAAGAGCATGCGGGTCTCGATCTTCATGGGACTGGCGACCTGCGGGATCCCGCGGGCAGTGCGCAGACGCTGCTCGTACAGG
>DASPUW010000055.1:0-2213 GCA_035622675.1 Burkholderiales bacterium
CGAGCTCGGCTTTTCCGACGACGACAAGAAGCGCTGGAACCAGCTCGTCGGCCGGCCGCACGGCGTGATCCTGGTTACCGGCCCGACCGGCTCGGGCAAGACCACCACTTTGTATTCCACGCTCAAGCAGCTCGCCACCCCTGACGTGAACGTCTGCACGATCGAGGATCCGATCGAAATGGTGGAGCCGCAGTTCAACCAGATGCAGGTGCAGTCGGGCATCGGGCTCGACTTCGCGAGCGGCGTGCGCACGCTCATGCGTCAGGACCCGGACATCATCATGGTGGGCGAGATCCGCGATACGGAGACCGCCGATATGGCGGTGCAGGCGGCGCTCACCGGGCACCTCGTGCTGTCTACGCTGCACACCAACGACGCACCCTCGGCGGTGACGCGCCTGCTGGACATCGGCGTCGAGCCGTTCCTGTTGCACTCGACTTTGCTCGGTGTGCTCGCCCAGCGGCTGGTGCGCACGTTGTGCCCGCACTGCAGGGAGCCGGGCACGGTCGACGAGGAGAGCTGGAAGTCGCTCACGCATCCGTGGCAGGTGCCGCTCCCGGGACGCGTGAACCTGGCGAAGGGCTGCCTGGAGTGCCGCATGACCGGCTACATGGGACGCATCGGAATCTACGAAATGATGACGCTCACGCGCGCCCAGCGCGGCTTGATCGGCCCGCAAACCGACCTCAACAAAGTGCGCGACCAGGCGATCCGCGACGGCATGAAGCCGCTGCGCGTGAGCGGTGCGCTCAAGATCGTGGCCGGAATGACCTCGGTGGAAGAGGTCATGAAGGTCGCGCCACCCGCCTCCGGTGAACGACGCGCGGTCTAGCGGGGCCGACCAGCCCAGCCTGCACGGCCACGCTGCCCGCGCGATGCACGCCGATCGAGGCGAAACCACGCTGCCGGCATCGCACCGCCCCCTGCTGAGCGACGCCGGGTGGATGCTGCTGGTAGCCGCGGTGTATTTCCTGACTGCGCGCGCCAGCATGCAGCTCGCGTACACGACCTTCGTCTGGCTCCCGGCCGGGCTGGGGCTTGCCGCCCTGCTGCTCGGCGGCTTGCGCCTGGCGCCGGGGATTGCAGTCGGCGCTTTCGCGGCTCAGTACGGCGCGGGCGCGAGCACACCGGTGTGCCTGCTGTTCGCTCTCGGCGGCACCCTCTCGGCGCTGACCGGCGCCTGGGCGTTGCAGCACAAGCTCCGCTTCTCCAGGGCGCTGGAGCATCCGCGCCACGTCCTGTCGCTCATCTGCGTGGGTGCCTTCCTGAGCTCGATCATCGCGGCCACCTGCAGCGCGACCGGCGCTCACTGGGGCCACCTCGAATACTGGCAAGGCTGGATCGCATCCTGGGGCACCGCGTGGGGAGGTGATGCGCTGGGTGTGCTGCTGCTGACCCCGGTGCTGCTGTCCTGGACAAGCGGGAGCATCCGGCTGCGTTTCGCACCCAGGCAGCTCCTGCTCGTGCTGCCGCAGCTGGTGGTCGGCGCGTGCGTGTTTGCGCTGCCGTCCGACAACGGCGGCGCCTACGTGTACCTCAGCCTGGCGTTGCTTACCGCCATGCATCTGCCGCTCGCGTGGGTCATGGCGCTGAACCTGCTCACCTTCGTGGTTGCGGCGGGCGCAACGTTGCTCGGCACGGGGCCGTTCGCATCGGCCGCGATGCAGGACGGCCTGACTGCGCTGCAGACCTACGGCATCGTCTCATCGCTCGCCACGCTGCTGCTGAGCAGCCTCGCGCAGGAGCGCGTGAGCGTGGTGGCGGAACTCGCCGAGGCCAAGCGCTTTCTCGATACCCTGATCGATGCCATCCCGACCCCGGTTCTCGTGAAGGACGAGCACCACCGTTACATCGCCGCGAACGCGTCGTTCTGCGACTTCTTCCGCAACCCAGTCGAGCAGATCCTGGGCAAAACCGACTACGACTTTTTCGCCGCGCAGGACGCCGCGTACTACCAGGAGACCGACGATCAGGCGCTGTCCGGCGCCGCGCTGGTCGAATACGAGCGCCCCTACACGATCGGCGACGATGTCCGCTGGATGCTGGTGCGCAAGTCGGCGCTGACGCGCCCGGACGGCAGCCGCCTGGTGGTGCTGGTGCTGATCGACGTGACCGAGCGGCACGCCGCGGAGGAACGGCTGCGCGCGAGCGAGCAACGCTTCCGCAGCCTGACCGAGCTGTCGGCCGATTGGTACTGGGAGCAGGACGCGGAG
>DASPUW010000056.1:0-3921 GCA_035622675.1 Burkholderiales bacterium
CGAGCACGGCGATCACACCGGCGGGAACCGTGCCATGGTCGCGGCCACCGGCGCCAAGCTGCTCGCGCACAAGAACGCCGGTTCGCGTATTCCGGGTATCGATCGGGCGCTCGGCGCTGGTGACATCATCAAAATCGGCAACAGCGTCGAGCTTGAAGCGCTGGACACCCCGGGACATACCATGAGTCACGTGTGCCTGCTGTCGCACACCGACACGCCGGCGCTGTTCTGCGGAGACACTCTGTTCAATGCGGGCGCCGGGAACTGCCACAACGGCGGCCACCCGAGCGAGCTGTATCAGACCTTCGCCGGTCAGCTGGCCAAGCTGCCGGACAAGACCCTCGTGTACCCCGGCCACGACTACATCGCCAACAATCTCGGCTTTACGCTCGACCGGGAGCCCGATAACAAGAAGGCGCAGCAGATGCTTCCGCAGATGCGCGACCAGGATCCCAGCCACGCGTTGGTGACGACGCTCGCCCTCGAGAAGGAAATCAACACTTTCTTCCGCCTGCACAGCCCCACCGTCATTGCCCGGCTGCGCGAGGCGTTTCCCGACCTGCCCGACAACCCGGACGCGAAGATGGTGTTCCTCAAGCTGCGCGAGCTGCGCAATCGCTGGTAGCAGTCACCTCAAAATCTTTCACGGATAACCAATGAACATTTCCATGTATCAGGCGAGCGCGCCGCGCTTCGTCAACATCCTGAAGAACCTGTCGGCCATCCTCGACAAGGCGCAGGCGTACGCCGACGCCAGGAAGATCGATCCCACTGTCCTGACCAGCTCCCGGCTCTACCCGGACATGTTCACCCTGGCGCGCCAGGTGCAGACGGCATGCGACACGGCAAAAGGCGCGGTCGCCCGTCTGGCCGGCATCGAGATCCCGAAGTACGAGGACACCGAGCAGACCCTCGCTGAGCTCAAGGCGCGGATCGCCAAGACCATCGATTTCATCGGCACCGTCAAGGCCGCGCAAATCGAGGGCTCCGAAGACAAGTCGATCGTCCTCAAGATTCGCGGCCAGGACGTGAACTACACCGGGATGCAGTACCTGCTCGGCTTCGCTCATCCCAACTTCTATTTCCACGTGACCACCGCCTACGACATCCTGCGCCACAACGGCGTGGAGATCGGCAAGCGCGACTACATCGGCAATCCTTGAGGTTCGCTCACTCCGCTCGCAGCGCCTCCACCGGATCGAGGCGCGCGGCGCGGCCTGCGGGTGCAACGCCGGCGGCGAGGCCCACCGAGACCGCGGGGCGAGTCCAGTACCAGCCTGCACCCAGGACGGGCGCAATCAACGGCGCGAGCAGCGCGTAGCGGCGAAGTCGGGTCATGCGTGGTCGGGTGTAGGTTGAGCTGCCGTGGCTGCTGCGCCGCCATTCTCGCGGCGGCTGCACTCACCACCTTGCGCTGAATCAAGGGCGCCGTCATGCCCCAAGCTGCCGCCCGAGCGCATCCGCAGTCTTACAGGGGCGTAGCTCGTCCGCATCGCTCGTGGTCTAACGGGCACGCACGGGTGGGCACCACTCTTGCTGTGACCTCCGTCTGGTCGCCCGCATCGCCTGTCCAGATGTCGGTCGATGACGCCATTGGGCCCCAGAGCCCGTGGCTGACGTCGGATTTCTCAGGATTTGTATGACGAATCCCATGCGCTTCATTGCGAGCCGACTAGCCGCGTGCGGCC
This sequence comes from Burkholderiales bacterium, assembly GCA_035622675.1. Classification (GTDB taxonomy): domain Bacteria; phylum Pseudomonadota; class Gammaproteobacteria; order Burkholderiales; family SHXO01; genus SHXO01. Next base: position 1,689 of record DASPUW010000056.1, read on the forward strand.
TGATCTTGTGCCTATCCACCGCAGGTGCGGCAGCGCCGGGGCAGACCACGCCGGAGACGTTCGATTCCTCCGCGCAGACCAGCGCCAGCCAAGTCGGCCCTGCGGACCGCGGCAACCGTGTGTACCGCCCCTGCACCCGTGTCTTCGACGGCCGCGGAGAAAAGGTGTTGGCCGGGCAAACCGACGGCGCGGCCGGTCGTACAGCGGCCGACTGCCGCGCGCCTCGAGCGCCTCCCCCGCCGATGGAGGCCGACAAAGAGGTAAAGCCCCCAGAACCCGAGAGGCAGGTCAAGCCGCCGGCTAACACACATCCCAAGGTCGTTGCTGTCCCCCCACCTGCGCCTGCGATAACCGCAGGCCATACGGTCGCGGATCCCAGCGAGAATGAGGCCGCCACCCCGATTGCTCCGCACATCAGCGCCGGGCGGCTGAGCGCAACCCTCGTGACAGGAGGCACCGCCGTGTTCCTCCTGCAGTCGGGACTGTGGACCTATCTGCTGCTGCTCGGCCTGCCCCTGTGGAAGCATGTCGATCTGCTGCCGATCGTCGATACCGCGGCACACGAGGCGGACGCGGGCGTAGATGGCGCCGATCAGACCGGCGAGGACAGTGCGGTCACGGACGTGCTCGACGCGCGCTCGGCGCCGCGCGATGAACCGCGGGAAAAAGCCTGATGCGCATTCCGCCGACCGTCCAGATCACCTTCGGGCTGGTAGTGCTGACGAGCACGATCGTCCTCATTGTGGACCTGCTGTTCGGCGTGTTCCCGGATCCCGACGAGCAGCTCATGCGGCCGCGCCGGGCATTCGCCGAGAGCGCGGCGGCGCTGGCAGCGGTCCTCCTCGAGCGAGGCGACCCCAAGACGCTCGCGCTCGCCCTCGAGCGCATGCGCGAATACGACCCGGGCATTCGCTCAGCAGCGGTGCGGCGAGCCGACGGGACCCTGCTCGCGCAGGCTGGCAACCACAAGATCGCGTGGAGCGGAACGAACGGCGACCTATCGACGCCGACGGAGCTGCTCGTGCCCTTGTCCGCCGGCCGCGAGCGCTGGGGCAGCCTGGAAGTGACCTACCTCCCGGACCAGCGCAGCACGCTCCAGCGCACGCTCAGTCATCCACTTCTGGTCACCCTGCTCGGCATCACGCTGCTCGGGGGGCTCCTGTACTGGCGCTACATCCAGCGCGCCCTAGTCCATCTGGACCCTAAAGCCGTCATTCCCGAACGCGTAGCATTGGCCTTCGACATCATGACCGAGGGCGTGGTGGTACTCGACAAGCGCGGGCGCATTCTGCTCGCGAATAAGACTTTCCGAGCGCTTGCCGGGGAAACGCCAGGAGACACCGTGGGCAGGCAACTCGCCAAGCTGCCCTGGCTCGCGGCGGGGCTGCCTGCCGCTGCCGCCGATCATCCCTGGATGCAGACCATGCATGACGGCAAACCGGTGATGGACGTCGCGATCGAGGTGGCCCCGTCGCCAGACACGAAGAAGAAGCTGGTCGTCAATTGCGCGCCGATTTCCGATCCACGCGGCGCGGTGCGCGGATGCGTGGCTACGTTCGACGATCTCACGCAGGTGCATCTGGCCAACGAACGGCTGCAGGCTGCCCTGACCGAGCTCGACCGCCTTGCCTCACACGACTCGCTGACGGGCTGCCTTACGCGCCGCGCCTTCTTCGAGCGCATGGGGCAAGCGCGTGAAGAGGCGATCCGCAACGGCAAGCCTTTGAGCTGCCTCGCCCTGGACATCGATCAATTCAAGTCCGTGAACGATCGGTTCGGGCACGTGGTGGGCGACCGGGTGGTGCAGGAAGTCGGCGGGTTACTGGTCTCGTCTCTGCGCGCCGCCGACATTGTCGGACGCTATGGCGGCGACGAGTTCTTCGTCGGCATGCCCGGCTGTGAGCACGAGCAAGCGGTGGCCATCGCCGACAAGCTCCGCCTCGCGATCAAGGAGCGGTGCGATGCCGCTCTCGGCGACGTCAAACGACTGCATGTGACGGTCAGCATCGGTGTGGCGACTTTGCAAGACAACCACAGCGCGCTGGCCGATCTGATCGAACACGCGGACAAGGCGCTATACGAGGCGAAATCGAGCGGCCGCAACCGGGTCGCGGCAGCCCGCCAAGGAACAAGCCGCCGACCCGATCGAGTCGCAAATCCAGGGGCCTGAGTCCCGGCCTCCAGGGATCTCATGAACGCGGGTCGCTTCGCACTACTCGTGGCACTCATCGCG
>DASPUW010000057.1:0-4036 GCA_035622675.1 Burkholderiales bacterium
CGTAGTTGGGTCTATCATAGGCGGCTGACACGGCAGAAAAATTGCTTTGGAAGGCCCTCAGGGCATTCATCCTTGTGTGCTTCGATTGGGGCGCGATTCGACGCGGGCCTGCGCCGCGGTCCGCTTGGAGCCAGTCCCGACTTGAGACGCGCGGCAAATATACCTAAACTCGCACACAGAGAGAAGCTGCGCGCCGGCCACGGCCGCAAGCCTGCCTAAAGTTGCTTACAGACCGGTGACCCCATTCTGCGAGCATCACATGCGGGACCACATCATGTCGAAGCTGTCCATTCTCCTATCCGCCGCCGCACTAGCCGTGTGTGGGTGCGCCCAGCAGCCGCACACCAGCGGCCCCCTGCCGCTGCCCATGACACACACGGCGTCCACCGACTGGACCATCGCCGCGCAGCCCGACGCCGACGACGTGCAGATGGACGAGGACAGCGATGGCGCCACCCTCGAGGATCGCGCCCGTGCCATTCTGGGCAACAAACCGTTGCGCGGGACGCTGCCCGATGCCGAGTTGAACCAGGAGCTGCTGTTCAAGTTCCTGATGTCGGAGATCGCAGCTCAGCGCGGAGATACCCGGCTCGCCGCGCAGGGTTACCTCGACATGGCGAAGAGCACCCGCGACCCGCGGCTCGCGAAGCGTGCTACAGAGCTGGCGGCGTACGGGCGCCTGCAGAGTCAAGCGTTGGAAGCCGCGCGCCTGTGGCTGGAGTTGGACAAGAACAACCCCCAGGCGCGCCAATACCTGGCCGCGCTGCTGGTCAGCAGCAACAAGCTGTCCGAAGCCAAGCCGCTGCTGGAAGCTCTGATCACGGCGGATGGTAACCCGGCGGCGGGATTCATGCAGCTCAACTCGCTACTGGCGAAGCATCCCGATCGCAATGCGGTGCTTGTCATCACCAAGGAGCTGGCCAAGGGCTATCCGCAGCTGCCGGAGTCGCACTTCGCTGTCGCACAGGCAGCGTTCTCCGCGGGAAAGTACGACGAGGCTGCGGCCGAGATCAAGCAGGCGATGGACATGCGGCCGGACTGGGAGACTGGTGCGCTGTTCAACGCTCAGCTGCTCCAGCAGCGTGGGTCCACAGAGAAGGCGGTCGAGTACCTGCAGGGATTTCTGCGCACCTATCCGAAGTCGCGCGAGGTGCGCGCGAACTATGCGCGCCTGCTGTTGAACAACAAAGATCTGAAAGAGGCGCGCGCCCAATACCAACTGCTCCTGCAGGACCAGCCGGCCAACGCCGACATCGTGGTGACCATCGGCTTGCTTTCGCTGCAGATGGGCGAGTACGAGAGCGCCGAGACCTGGCTCAAGCGCGGGCTGGAATTGCGCTATCGCGATCCGGATTCGCTGCGCTTCTACCTCGGGCAGGTGTCCGAGGAGCGCAAGCGCTATGACGAAGCCATGCAGTACTACGCGTCGGTGCAGGGCGGCGATCAGTATGTGCCGGCGCAGGCGCGCTATGCGTTCCTGCTGGGGCGGCAGAACAAGCTCGCCGAGGCGCGCGAGTACCTGCAGAACGTCCAGACCGCTAACGACGAGCAGCGCGCGCTGCTCATCCAGGCCGAGGCGCAGCTGCTGCGCGAAGCCAAAGACTATCAGCAGTCGTACGATCTGCTGAACAAAGCGCTCGAGAAGCAGCCCGAGAACGTCGACCTGCTGTATGACTCCGCCATGGCCGCCGAGAAGCTGGACCGGATCGACGTGGTGGAAGCGAACCTGCGCAAGCTGATCGCGCTCAAGCCCGACCACGCGCAGGCGTACAACGCGCTGGGTTACACCCTGGCCGACCGCACCGATCGGCTGAAGGAAGCCAAGGGCTACATCGACAAGGCACTAAAGCTGTCGCCCGAAGATCCATTCATCCTGGACAGCATGGGCTGGGTGTTGTATCGCCTCGGTGACTCCAAGCAAGCGCTGACTTACCTGCAGCGCGCGTACACGCAGCGTCCCGATCCGGAAATCGCCGCCCACATCGGCGAAGTTCTGTGGGTGCGCGGCCAGCAGCAGGAGGCCGAGAAGGTGTGGCGCGACGCCTCCAAAGAAAACCCGGACAACGAGCTGCTCCAGGCCACCATCAAGCGCTATCTGCGCTGATCGTGTTCTCCCGCCGCACGGCCCTGCTGTGCGGGATGTTGTTGCTGTCGGCATGCGCGGCCGTGCCGCGCGCTCCTGTCGCTGTTGATCCCGCTCGAGTCAGCGCGTTCGACCTCACTGGACGCATCAATGTGCGCGTCGAGAACAAAGGCTACCCGGGACGCATCCGCTGGCAGCATGCGCCGGGCAGCGACGAAGTGTGGGTCTATTCTCCAGTGGGTTCGACCGTGGCTCGCATGCGCCAGGATGCATTAGGTGCGTTGCTCGTGACCTCCGACGGCAAGGAATACAAAGCCGACGACTTAAAGCTGCTCGCGCGCGAGATGCTCGGCTGGAATCTGCCGATCGACGGGCTCCAATACTGGGTGAGGGGCTTGCCCTCGCCTTCCTTGGATCGAGCGCGGGAGGAGCACGACGCAGACGGGCGCCTCAAGTCTCTGAGCCAAGGCGGGTGGGAGGTTGCGTACCTCGATTGGTCGCCGGCCGAGGTCGCCGGGTTGCCCTCCAAGCTCGATGTCGCTGGGGAGGGCCTGCGCCTGCGTCTGCTGATCGAAAAGTGGAAGGTCGAAGGTGGCAATGGGCCCCGGTAGCGTTCTTCGCTGCCCGGCGCCAGCCAAGCTCAATCTGTTTTTGCTGGTGACGGGCCGCCGTCCCGACGGCCTGCACACACTCCAGACCTTGTTTCGGTTCATCGACTGCTGTGATGAGTTGACCTTCCGTCTGCGCCCCGAGGGCGAGATCCGCCGCGTTACCGAGCTGCCCGGCATCGCGGAGAGCGAAGATCTCGCCGTGCGCGCCGCCCGGCTGCTCCAGGCGGAGACAGGCTGCAGGCTCGGGGTGGAGATCACCAACGTCAAGCGTCTGCCGGTGGGCGGCGGGCTGGGCGGGGGCAGCTCCGATGCGGCGACAACGCTGATCGCGCTGAATCGGCTGTGGGATCTGCGTCTCGCGCGCGGCACGCTGCAGGAGTTGGCGCTGCGCCTCGGCGCGGATGTACCGGTCTTCGTCTTCGGGCACAACGCCTTGGCCGAAGGCGTCGGCGAGCAGCTGCAGGTGATCGAACTTCCGTCCGCCTGGTACCTCGTGCTGGTGCCGCCAGTCGCCGTTTCGACCGCTTCAGTGTTCGCCGAACTCGCATTGACACGCTCTACTACACCGGTCACAATACGCGCCTTTTCAGAGGGATGCGATCCCTCCGGGCGGTTCGGACGCAACGATCTGGAGCCGGTGGTATGCCGCCGTTATCCCGAGGTCGCGCATCATCTAGCCTGGCTGCGGCGCTTCGGACCGGCCGCGCTCACGGGTTCCGGTGCCTGCGTGTATTGCGCGTTCGATTCGGAGGCGAGTGCGCGATCGGTGCTGGTTCAGCTGCCTGCAGGAATGCAGGGCTTTGTCGCCGCAGGCTTGCCGCAACACCCGCTGCTCGACTGGACACTGTAGGCCCGCCGCTCGCGGCGGGGCCGGAAGATTTCTGGGGAGTCGCCAAGTGGTAAGGCACCGGATTTTGATTCCGGCATTCGTAGGTTCGATCCCTACCTCCCCAGCCACGCCGGCGGCGGCAGACCGGCGCCGGAGGTTTTGCGGGTGAGTGAACCAGCGGCAGTCTAGAACCATGGCATACGACAACTTGATGGTGTTCACCGGCAATGCCAATCCCAAGCTTGCCGAGGACGTCGTGAAACACCTCAACATCCACCTGGGACGCGCCGAGGTAGGGCGCTTCAGCGACGGCGAGGTCATGGTGGAGTTGCTCGAGAACGTGCGCGGCAAGGACGTGTTCGTGCTGCAATCGACCTCCACGCCCACCAACGACAACCTGATGGAAGTCCTGTTGATGGTCGACGCGCTGAAGCGTTCGTCGGCCGAGCGCGTGACGGCGGCCATCCCCTACTTCGGCTACGCGCGGCAGGATCGCCGGCCGTCGTCGGCGCG
>DASPUW010000058.1:0-4037 GCA_035622675.1 Burkholderiales bacterium
GCGGCCGCTTTCTCCATTCCCATCGCGACGCTCGACAAGGAGCAGGCGGAGGCGTTCGCAAAGGGCAAGGAACAGTTCAACGAAGCGTGGGTGGTCGCTCCACAGGCGGGCGGCGTGTGGGGTCTTGGGCCGACCTTCAACGAGGACCGCTGCGCCCATTGTCACGCCAACAACGGGCGCGCAAAGGCGCCGGACGACGGGCACGAGGCGGAGCTTGGCCTGCTGGTGCGGCTGAGCATCGCCGGTGAAGGCGAGCACGGCGCGCCGAACCCTCATCCCGCGTATGGAGACCAGCTTCAGAACCGCGGCATTCCCGACCGCGTGCCCGCGGAGGGCCGCGCGATCATCACCTATGCGTCGCGCGAGGTGAGCTTCGCCGACGGAGAGAAAGTGAGCCTGCGGGTGCCCGCGGTGCGCTTCGAGGATCTTCAGTTCGGCGAGATGGGCCGCGACACGATGATCTCACCCCGTATCGCGCCGGCCGTGGTGGGAATGGGGCTGCTCGAGGCGGTGCCCGACGCGGCGATCCTCGAGCTCGCCAAGCAGGAGGAAAAATCGGGCTTCGGCGGCAAGCCCAACTACGTCTGGGATTACGAGACCGATGCACCGGCGCTCGGCCGCTTCGGATGGAAGGCCAATCAACCCAATTTGCGCCAGCAAACGGCCGCCGCATTCCTCGGCGACATCGGCGCCACGACTTACATGTTCCCCGAGGAGAACTGCCCGAGCGTGCAGCGGCAGTGCCGGGAAGTGCCGTCCGCCAGCAAGTGCGGTGGGCAGGGCGGGTGCACCGGAAACCAGTTCCGTCCCGAGGTGATCCCGAGCCGCCTCAACAACATCACTCTTTACCTGCAGACGCTGGCCGTCCCGGCGCGCCGCAACGTCGACGACCCCGACGTGAAGCGCGGAGAACGGCTATTCGGCCAAGCGAGCTGCAGCGGATGTCACACCCCCGAGCTCAAGACCGGAGCCAAGACCGCGATTCCCGCTGCCGCGAACCTCGTCATCCACCCGTACACGGATCTGCTGCTGCACGACATGGGCGAGCAGCTCGCCGACGGGCGCCCCGATTTCAAAGCGAACGGCCGCGAGTGGCGCACGCCCCCGCTATGGGGCATAGGCCTGCTGCGCAACGTGAGCGGCCACAGCGATCTGCTGCACGACGGCCGCGCCCGAAGCGTGACCGAAGCCATCCTCTGGCACGGGGGTCAGGCGGAAAAGGCGCGCGACGCGTTCGTCGCGATGCCGAAGGCCGATCGCGCAGCGCTGGTGAAATTCGTCGAGTCGCTTTGAATTCAGGAGCCCCTCTCCCTATCCCCGTATCAAGTCCGGGGCAGGCCCTCTCCCGCACGGGGAGAGGGATCGCATCTGCTAGCGGGGGCGATTTACCTGAGGGATCATCGACACTTCCGACCAGCGCGTTCGCGTGCGAGACGGGCTGCGCCGCGCCCGCATGACGCGCTCCGGGAGCGAGTGCTCAGGTGTTGAGCCGGGGACCAGCTCCAAGCGGTGATTCGCCACCGCGAAAAACAACTCTGGATTGTTTTCCAGCAGAAGCTTCTGCGCCAGCATCAGGTCCGAGAGCGGGATCTCGGTCTGCGGTGTCCCGCAATAGCTGTGTCCGGTTGCCGAATGCAGGACGTTGAACACGCGGCTCGGCAGGATCCAGAACTTGCCCCGCCCAGGGACCCGGACCGCGAAATAGCCGTACCGCTCGAACTCCAGGCGCTGCGCGGGATCTAGCAGGCGAAGCAGCAGACGCCTGGCCCGCACCTCCGCGGCCGCACGCGCTTCCAGCAGCCCGGGTGCCGGCCGAGTGGATTCGTGCACCGGAATCGAGCGTTGCCGCTCCCGGCCGAAACCGCGGCCGAGCAACCAGGTGAGGAATTGCATCGCTGCCCGCTGGCCGCTCGCATCATCCGCCGACGATGCGCGGCACGATCACCGTCTCGTTCTCGAGCGCCGTGAAGTCGGTCACTTTCTCGTCCGGCTTCCCATCCCCGCGATTGACCTTGAAAGCGGTCGAGCCGGTCGCCAGCATGCGCTGGAACAGAGCTCGGGCCTGGGCACGGGCCGCGGTCGCCGCCGCGCTGTCGTCGAATGCAATCACCCGATCGCCGGAAGAATCCAATATGCGCAGAATTTTCACAATTCACCTCCTGTTCGCGAGTAGGCAAGGCTGCAAGCCAACCGGCCCGGCCTCCTCGTCCGACTACTGTTGGACCCTACCGAGCTCGCGCAAGTTTGCACCAGCACCTGCAGACTCCAGTTTGTACCCGATCGTGCCGGTGTTGCAAGCTGCGCCGGACGATAGCGATCGATGAGGTATTGTCGCCGCGGTCACACCTGCTTTTGCTCTCGAGCTGTTGCGCTCCCAGCGGCAGATACGGGAGTGAGCTCATCGCGGGGCAGGAGATGCCGCGGGAAGAAGAACGCGTTCGCGAGCAGCGTGGGAACCACGGCGCTTCCGATGACCGCCGCGACGAGGTAGGAATATTGAGCATCGTCGATGATGCCGTGCGTAAGTCCAAATAGCGCGGAGATGCTGCCGAATGTGAGCCCGGTCGACATCAGCAGCGTGGTGTACATGCCCTCCAGCCGCGGAGAGCCGAACCAGCGCGTGACGGGATATACGCCAAGCACCTTGGTCACCATCTTCGCCAGCAGCAGCGCGACGAAGATCATGGGTGCGGCCAGCAGCGCGGGAACGGAGACATAAGAACCCGCGCGGATGAAATAGAAGGGCGTCAGAAAACCGAAGGTGAGCGTCCGCAACCGACGCACCAGCACGTGATCCTTGCCTACAGTGCCGGCCAGCACCATCCCCATCAGGTACGCAGGCAGCACGGGCTCACTGTCGGCCCACAGCGCCAGGGCGCCAAGCCCGAACATGACAAGCAGCAGGAACTTCGCCTCCAGCTCGGACGGGCGTCCGCCCAATTTCTGAAAGAAACGCGGCGTGAGCCACGGGAGCACCACGAATGCCGCTGTGCTGGCTCCCGCGAAAACCAGCGTTTTGAGCGTGAACGGCGAGAACATGATCCCGAGCATGACTACCGTGCCGAGATCGGTGATGAAACACGCAGCCAGGACCGTTTTCCCATAGTGGGTGCGGTTGAAGCCGAACTCGAGCATCACCGCGTAGACGACTGCGACCGACGTCGTGGACAGGGCGATACCCGCCAGCCAGCTCGCTCGCGAGGTCCAACCGAGCCACCAGTGAGCAGCCGCAGCGCAGCCCAGAAATGGCGCCAGGAAGCTCACGAGCCCGACGCCTGCGGCCTCCTTCCAGTTCTTCCGGAGCACCACGGGATCGAGCTCCGCGCCCGCCAGGAAGGTGAGCAGGACCGCACCGGTGCTCGACAGGAATTTGATCCAGGTCTGATCGGTTCCGAGGGCCGACGCGCCGATCACCGCGCCGATCACGAGCTGTGCGACGGTTCCGACCACGATCTCCGACATCGCGGTCGCGATGCGCAGCCAGATCGACAACAGCACGGCCATCAGCGCCAGGCCGAGCCACAGCGCCGCGAGAGCGAAGATGTCAGTCACGCTCGCCCCGCCTCAAAAAAACCGCATGCCGAGCCACATGGGCTCAGTTCTCGCCGTCGATCACACCGAAGTCGGCGGGGAGCTTGGCATAGACGACGTGGATTCCTTCCTTGCGAATCGCCTCCAGCAGCAACTCAGCCTGCTGATCGCTCACCACGAACTCCACCTCGACCGTGAGATCTGCGCTCAGCTCGAAGAACCTCTGCTCGTGCAGTACACCGTGCCGCCCGTAGCCGGCGATGGCTCGGAAGGCAGAGCCGCCGGGAATGCCCAGCGCCTTCGCCCTGTTGAGCAGCCAGTCGTACAGCGGCTCGCCCTTTCGCCTTCGGCGCTCGTGCACGTAAAACCTGAGGTAGGTGCCTTTGGAATCGGCCATGAAAAATCCCAGGGTTGATCGAGCGTCAATCGCTCGCCGGGGATTCGGGGATCGAGGGCAGATAGCCTACCCGTTCACCTCGAAACCCGGCGAAACCAGTAGGCATCAT
>DASPUW010000059.1:0-24877 GCA_035622675.1 Burkholderiales bacterium
CTCACCCGTCGTCATCGGGCTGCTGAGCGACTGGTTCCAGGATATGGGCAAGGCGTTCATCGTGGTGGGCCTGATGTTCCTCGTGGCCGGTGTGCTGTGGCTGTTCGGCGCGCGGTTTTTGGCGCGGGATACGGAGAACAGCGGAAGGTTGTCGGACCCCTCACCCCGGCCCTCTCCCGCAAGGGGAGAGGGACGCTAGCTACGCTCGTTCGCTGGCGGCGCGGGACGGTTGACCTCCGACGCGCCGCGCTGGAAGAAGCACGTGAGCGCGCTCGACGACGCAGCAAGAGCCCAGAACAGGAAGAATCCGATGGAATAAGCGGCGATGCGGCTCACGTTCACGACTTCGCCGAAGAACGTGAGCTCGGTCGGATCGAACACGGTGAAGAACAGCGCTTCAGCCGCTGCTGCGACAAGGAACGAGGGCCAGAGGATATAGATCAGCTTCTTCGCTTGCATTGCCAGTCCTTCTTACGCGAATCACTAGCACCACCGCAGGCTTTCCCGTGCCAACCGAACCACCCCGTCGCTTCGCGCCACCCCTCCTTGAAGAAGGAGGGGAGAACTAAATCTCCCCTCCTCTCATGAGGAGGGGTCGGCGGAAGGCCGGGGGTGGTGTGGGTTCATCCCTTTCGGGGCTCGAGCACGAAACTCGCATCGCCCTGCTGCCACTCCCCGGTAAGCCGCCAGCTCTGCCCCACGTCCTCGAGCTGCACGTACCAATGCGCCGCCGGCACAAGCTCGACGTCGGCCTCGTACCAGCCCGGCTGAATCTGTCGCGCCGTCACGCTGCGATCGAGTCCGGCCTTGGTAGGGTGGATGAAGCGCAAGCGCAGCGCCTGCGGTTTCGCTCCGCTGCCCGTCAGCTGCACGCGAACCATCGTCCCCTCGGCACCCATCATGACGGCGGCACGATACCCCTGGGCCGATGCCGCGCGATCTCGATCGATCGTCCGGTTGATGGCCAGCCCTTCCTTGTAGTAGTTGTCCGCCACCAGAGGATCGGCGCCGCTGACGGCGAAGTACAGCGAGACGAAGCTCGCCACGACAGCCGCTGCAGGCCCGGACATCAGAATCCAGGGCCAAGGCTCCCGGTACCAGGGCGTTTGGTTGGCAATCAAGTGTGGCTGATTCATAACTGCCTCAAGGAATGACGAAGCTCGCCTTCTCGACCACTTTGAGCGGCGACGCTTCGGGTTTGGCTGGATCGGAGGCTTCGACCGTGAACTGGATGCGGTTGGAGCCCTTGCGCCCCGCTTTGCGCGGCGCTTCGACGCGCACCGGTATCACACGCGAAGAGGCCGCAGCGACGTGGATCGGCTGCGCTTCGCTCTTGAGCTCGATGCCGTCGAGCCCGACTACGCTGACCCGCACGTCGCGCGCCACTTCCTGCGTGTTCATGATCTGCAGCCGGTAGACGTTCTCGGCCTCCTCTTCCTCTGCATCGCGCATCACGTTTCCGCGATCGCGGATCACGTCGACTTTGAGCGGCACGCGATTGTAGAGAGTGACGAGCGCGCCGATGATGATGAGCCACAGGACCGCGGAGTAGATCAGCACGCGGGGACGCAGCACCCGCTTCAAGATGCGCTCGGTGCCGTAGTGACCTTTCAGCGCGCTCTCAGTGGAGTATCGGATGAGGCCTTTCGGATACCCCATCTTGTCCATCACCTGGTTGCACCCGTCGATACAGGCGGTGCAGCCGATGCACTCGTACTGCAGGCCGTTGCGGATGTCGATGCCGGTCGGGCAGACCTGGACACAGATGCCGCAGTCGACGCAGTCACCAAGCCCCTTCGCCTTGTAGTCCGCGCTCTTGCTGCGCGAGCCGCGCGGCTCGCCGCGCTCGCGGTCGTAGGAAACGATCAGCGTGTCGGAGTCGAACATCACGCTCTGGAAACGGGCGTACGGGCACATGTACTTGCACACCTGCTCCCGCATCCAGCCTGCGTTGCCGTAGGTGGCGAAGCCGTAGAACAGAATCCAGAAGGTCTCCCACGGCCCGGTGGCGAGCGCCAGCACCTCGCCCCCGAGGGTCTTAATCGGCGTGAAGTAGCCAACGAAGGTGAAACCCGTCCACAGCGCGAGCGTGATCCACGCCGTGTGCTTGGCGGCCTTGAGCGCGAACTTGCGTGCGGAAAGCCGACCCTGGTCCAGCTTCATGCGCGCTAGGCGCTCGCCCTCGATCTTGCGCTCGATCCACATGAAGAGCTCGGTGTAGACCGTCTGGGGACACGCGAACCCGCACCACAGACGTCCGGCGACCGCGGTGAACAGGAACAGGGAGTAGGCGCAGATGACGAGGAGGACCGTGAGATAGACGATGTCCTGCGGCCAGAACACCAGCCCGAAGATGTAGAACTTGCGCGAGACGAGATCGAACAGCACCGCCTGGCGCCCGTTCCAGGTGAGCCAGGGCGACCCGTAGAACACCACCTGGGTGAGCAGCACGAAGCTCCACCGCCACGTGGCGAACACCCCGGAGACGGCGCGGGGGTAGATCTTCTTGCGGATCTCGTAGAGCGTCTGCTCGACGGGTTCCGCTGTGGGTGCTGGGTTCAGTTTGAGCGGCGCATCCATCTATCTATATTGAGCCGCCACGACGCCACGACGCCAAGGCGCCAAGGAGAATCGGGGCGCAACTTCCTCCGACACGCTCCACTGTCATCTTGCATCAGGTTCTCGAGCCGGTGTCAGCCGGCGAGTTTCTTGGCGTCGTGGCGCCGTGGCGGCTAGAAAGGATCGTTGGGCGTAGTCGCCATCACTTCCCGTCCGGGTGCGAGAAACCGTACACATAAGCCGCCAGCAGATGCACCTTCTCCGGGCCCAGGAAGCCACCCCACGCCGGCATGACGCCGTTGCGGCCCTTGCTGATCGTCTCTATCAGAGACATCTGTCCACCACCGTACAGAGAAATGTCGTCGGTCAGGTTGGGTGCACCCACCGCCGGATTGCCCTTCCCTTCCGGCCCGTGGCAGGCGATGCAGTTCTGCTGGAACAGCTCCTTGCCGTGCGTGGCGCGCAGGCTGTCGTATGTCTTCCCCGACATCTGCAGCACGTAGTTGGCCACGTCCTTCACGCCCTCTTCACCCAGGACCGAGGCCCAGGGTGGCATCATGCCGCTCCGTCCGTTGGTGATGCTCGCGGTGATCGTTTCGGGGTCGCCCCCGTACAGCCAGTCGTTGTCGGTCAAGTTGGGGAAGCCCTTACCTCCCCGCCCGTCGGACGCGTGGCACTGCGCACAGTAGTTGAGAAACAACCGCTGACCGATCTCCCGCGCCTGCGGATCGGCGGCGAGCTGCGGGATGCTCATGGCTGCGTACTTCGCGTAGATCGGCTCGTATCTCTGCTTCGCCAGCGCCTGTTCCCGCTCGTACTGTCCGTGCGAGGTCCATTTCAGGAGGCCCGGGAAGCTGCCCAGCCCCGGATAGAGAATGAGATAGACCGCGCCGAACACGAGCGTGATGTAGAACAGCCACAACCACCAGCGCGGCAGCGGATTGTTGTACTCCTCCAGGTTCTCATCCCAGACATGGCCCATCACCCCGACCTTCTGTCCGGCGGGCAGGCGCTTGGTGGTGAGCTTCCACAGGAAGATCCCGCATCCCGCGATGCTCGCGACAGTGATGACTAGGATGTAGACGGACCAGAATCCGCTGGTAAACTCGCTCACGCTTTCCTCCCTTGGCCGCGCTTCTCGCTCCCTTCAGGAGCGTCGTCCTCGAGCACGCTGCGCGCCGCCTCGTCGAACTGCTTCTTGCGCTTGCTGCTGTAGGCCCAGATCACGATGCCGATAAACACCACGAGCATCACGACCGTCATCCATGCTTTCGCGCTCGTCAGGTCCACGGCTATCTCACTCCCTTGAGGACGATGCCGAGATTCTGCAGGTACGCGATCAGCGCGTCGGCCTCAGTTTTCTCCTTGAGCTCTCCGCGCGCTTTGCCGATCTCCTCGTCGGTGTACGGCACGCCCACCACGCGCAGCGCCCTCATCTTGGCTTCGATCGTTTCCGCGTCGGCGGCGGTCCGGGCCAGCCAGGGGTAAGCGGGCATGTTCGATTCGGGCACCACGTCGCGCGGCTGGTTGAGGTGCAGGCGGTGCCACTCGTCGCTGTAGCGTCCGCCGACGCGCGCCAGGTCGGGCCCGGTCCGCTTGCTGCCCCATTGGAACGGATGGTCGTACACGAACTCGCCCGCCACGGAGTAGTGACCATAGCGCTCGGTTTCGGCGCGGAACGGGCGGATCATCTGGCTGTGGCAGGTGTAGCAGCCTTCGCGGATGTAAACGTCGCGGCCGGTGAGCTGAAGCGCCGTGTAGGGCTTGAGCCCCTCCACCGGCTCGGTGGTGTAGCGCTGGAAGAACAGCGGCAGGATCTCGACGAGACCACCGACGCTCACCACAAGGATGACCAGCACGATCAGCCACGTCATGTTCTTTTCGATGAACTCGTGGCCCGTTGTCTGAGTAGCCATGGCTCGTCTCCCCTGTGTTGTCAGGCGTGGGCGCCGGCCGGAACCAGCACCGGCGCGTCGACCGGCTTGGCACCGCGCACTGTCTTCCACACGTTGTAGGCCATGACGAGCATGCCGGACAGGAACAGGATCCCGCCCAACAGCCGGATAGCGTAGAACGGATAGGTCGACTTCACGCTCTCGACAAACGTATACGTGAGCGTCCCGTCCGGGTTGGTCGCGCGCCACATGAGCCCCTGCATGACGCCGGCGATCCACATCGCGGCGATGTAGAGAACGACACCGATGGTAGCCACCCAGAAATGGGTGGTGACGAGCCGGGTGCTGTACATCTCCGTCTTGCCGAACAGTCGAGGGATCAAGTAATACAACGAGCCCACTGAAATCATCGCCACCCATCCCAGCGCGCCCGAGTGAACGTGCCCGATGGTCCAGTCCGTGTAGTGGGACAGCGAGTTCACCGTCTTGATCGACATCATCGGCCCTTCGAACGTGGACATGCCGTAGAAGGACAGCGACGTGATGAGAAACTTGAGGATCGGGTCGGTGCGCAGTTTGTGCCAGGCGCCCGACAGCGTCATGATCCCGTTGATCATCCCACCCCACGAGGGCGCGAGCAGGATGAGAGAGAAGACCATGCCCAGCGACTGCGCCCAGTCAGGCAGCGCGGTGTAGTGCAGGTGATGCGGGCCGGCCCACATGTAAGTGAAGATCAGGGCCCAGAAGTGCACGACCGACAGGCGGTAGCTGTAGATCGGACGCCCGGCCTGCTTCGGTACGAAGTAGTACATCATCCCGAGAAAACCCGCGGTGAGGAAGAAGCCAACCGCGTTGTGCCCGTACCACCACTGCACCATGGCGTCTTCGGCGCCCGAGTAGACCGAGTACGACTTCCAGAGCGTCACCGGGATTTCGGCGCTGTTCACGATGTGCAGCAGCGCTACCGTCAGGATGAACGCGCCGAAGAACCAGTTGGCCACATAAATGTGCGGCACTTTGCGCTTGGCTATCGTGCCGAAGAAAACCACCGCATACGACACCCACACCACCGCAATGAGGACGTCGATCGGCCATTCGAGCTCTGCGTATTCCTTGGAGGTGGTGATGCCAAGCGGCAACGTGATGGCGGCCAGTACGATGACCGCCTGCCAGCCCCAGAAGGTGAAAGCCGCCAGCTTGTCGAGGAACAGCCGTGTGTGGCAGGTGCGCTGGACGACGTAGTAACTGGTAGCGAACAGAGCGGAACCGCCGAAGGCAAAGATCACGGCGTTGGTGTGCAGCGGCCGCAGCCTCCCGTACGACAACCACGAGATGCCATAGGTGAGGTCGGGGAACATCAGCTGCGCCGCGATGATCACGCCCACCAGCATCCCGACGATGCCCCAAACCAGGGTCATGATCGAGAACTGGCGCACGACTTTGTAGTTGTAAGTCGCCTCCGATCCGCCCATTGCCGCCCGCGTTGCAGGCATGGCCCCTGCCGCCATGTGGCCTCCCTCTGGTTGTATAGCCGAAGCGCCGCGCCTGCGGATGCTACCGAGCGCCTCTTCGGCTCGGTTGACCTAGATCAAAGGAATCGGTCGATGCCAGCTCCTCCCCACTCGCCACCCCGGACGGGGTGCCGCGTCACATGTTACGCCCACCTGCCAAGCACTGTGGAAGATCACTGCCCCTTCGGATCGTCGTCGTCCTGCAGAATGCGGTGCGCTGGACCTTCGAGGTCGTCGAACTGTCCGCTGCGCAGCGACCACCAGAACACCGCTCCGATCAGGAACACCAGCACGACCGAGAGCGGTATGAGCAGATAGAGGATGTCGATAGTGCCTCCTTGGCCAAGGGCGCACGTCAGGGTGCGGCGAGAATCGCCTTCTGCTATCTTGATCCAGCGTGCCTCGACCGTCCCTCGGGATGAGAGTGTACGCGACTCAGGCGAGCAGCTATGCCTCCCGAGCTGACGTCGGCGGTGCGCAAAGGGGATCTGAGCACTCAGTGGTTGCAGGGGTTCTGTTAGATGGCCCGGACAGCTCGGAAAATTAGAAAGCCGAACGGAAACGAGCACGCCAAATCGCCCAGCCAACGTCCCTCCGAGGCGACGGCGACGGAACTTGCTCAACGCCTGACCGAGGCTGCTGTGCGACTACATTCGCTTCGCAGCGCCGATGCCTTGTATGCCGCCGTGGTCGATCAGGCCGCGCGGTTGTGCGGCGCCAAGCGCCTGCTTCTAGTGTTAAACGATCCGGACGGCATGCACCTGGCTGGCTCGCGGCTTCCTCGGGGAGAGAATGCTCGAACGCTACTAGGCGCGATCACGCCCTGGCTCTCGGATGCGCGCCAGGCTCCCATCGCAAGCCTGCGGCACGGCCCCGACGGGGCAAAGCCGGCGGACCAGCGCTCCTGTGTAATCGCGCCGCTGGTCGCGCAGCAAGAACTCCTGGGGTACCTCTACGCCGACGTCGACGGCTCCGCCGGCCGCTTCGACCATACCGACCGCGACGCGTTCGGAATGCTGGCGGCGCAAGCGGCGGTCGCGCTCGCTAGGCTCCGGTTCGGCAACGATCTAGAGAGCAAGCTGACCGAGCGCGCAGTCGAGCTGGAGCAGCGCACGAGTGAGCTCGCCGTGATCAGCAGCATCCAGCAAGGTATCGCTTCGGGGCTCGGTTTCCAGGCGATCATCGACCTCGTCGGTGACAAGCTGCGCGAGGTGCTGCGCTTCGGCGATGTCCAGATCGTGCTATGGGATGCATCGACCAGCACAGCGCACGCAGTGTATGCGTTCGAGCGGGGGGTGCGGATCCAGGTCCCGCCGAGACGTCCGAACGTCAACGGCCCAATGTTCAAGGCGCTGCAAGCGAAGCGCCCCGTGATTGCGAACAACCGTGCGGAAATGAACGCGTGGGGCCTTACCACGGTAGAAGGCACGCGGCCGAGCCTGTCCACGGCCATTACGCCCATCTTCACTCCCGAGCGCTACATCGGTGCGATCGCACTAGAGAACCACGAGCGCGAGAACGCATTCGGCGAGGCCGAGGTGCGCCTGTTGACAACCGTGTGCGCGAGCGTGGGTGTGGCACTCGAGAACGTGCGGCTGTTCAACGAGACAAAGGAAGCGCTGCACAAGGTCGAGGAACGTACGGTCGAGCTGACTGACGCCCTCGAATACCAGACCGCGATCAGCGAAGTTCTGCGGGTGATCAGCGAATCGCCCACCGATGTGACGCCCGTGCTCGAGGTCATAATCGACTGTGCAATTCGGTTGTTGGGGCCCCAGAGGGCCGCTATCTTGCGCTACCACGGTGGACTGATCCACCAGGCCGCCACCCGTAACTACACGCCTGAGATGGCCGCGGAGGCAAAGGTTCGGTTCCCCATGCCGGCCGACGAGAGCTCGCTCACTGGACGGGCGATCCTGGCCAAGAAGACAATTGTGGTCGAGGACCTCTTATCTGATCGGCAGTTCGGCTTGGCGCAAGCCGCGCGGGATGGTCGTCACGTAATCATCGCACCGATGGTGAAGGACGGAGCACCGGTGGGTGCCATCGGTGTCAGTTGGGAGAAACCCGGCCGGACACCACAGCGCCAGATCGACCTGCTGCAGACCTTCGCCGACCAGGCCGTGATCGCGATCGAGAACGTGCGCTTGTTCAACGAGACCAAGGAGGCTCTAGAGCAGCAGACGGCGACCTCGCAAGTCCTCCAGGTCATATCCAAGTCCACGTTCGACCTGGGGCCGGTCTTCGGCACGCTGGTGAAGAACGCGGTCCGCCTGTGCGGAGCCAGGACCGGGGTGATCTTTCAGCGCGAAGGCGACGCGATGCACGCCGCGGCCTGGGAAGGTGCCAGTGACGACTTTGTGGAGTTCCTTCGCAGCCACCCCATTGCGCTGGGTCCCGGCAGCGCGGCCGGTCGCGCTGGATTGGAGGGTCGAACCGTCGTCTTCCTGGACGCAATGAACGACCCCGAATACAACTACGGCGGGCAATCGATCGAGAACTATCGCACCATCATCGCCGTGCCGCTGATGCGCGAGGGTCAGGCGGTCGGGGCCTTCACGGTTTGGCGCCACCATGTCGAGGCGTTTACGCCACGGCAGATCGCCCTGGTCGAGACCTTTGCCGACCAGGCGGTCATCGCGATCGAGAACGTGCGGCTGTTCAACGAGACCAAAGAAGCGCTGGAGCGGCAGACCGCGACGGCCAACGTGCTCAAGGCGATAAGCCGCTCGACCTTCGACCTGGCCGCGGTGCTCGAAACGCTGATCAGCACCGCCGCTCGGCTGTGTCGCGCGTCGTTGGGCGTGATCTTCAAGATCGATGGGGACGTTTGCCGTCCTGCCGGGCTGTTCGGCGCCACGCCGGCCCTAATTGAACACCTGGCGGACCACCCGCCGCTGCTGAGCGATCGGGTTTCACTGACCTCGCGGGCCGTGACCGGCAGGCAAGCCATTCAGGTCGAGGATGCGCTGACCGATGTCGCGTACGCGCGCAAAGATGTCCAGCAGGTCGGGGGTTACCGCACGCTGCTCGCGGTTCCGATCATCCGTGAGGGCGACGCGATCGGGGCGTTGTCGCTGGGCCGGACCTATGTGCAGGCCTATACCGAGAAGGAAATCGAGCTCGTCACGTCATTTGCCGACCAGGCCGCGATCGCGATGGAAAATGTACGCCTGTTCAACGAAACCAAGGAGGCCCTGGAACAACAGACGGCGACAGCGGAAGTACTGCAGGTCATCAGCAGTTCGGTCTCGGATACCCAACCAGTGTTCGAGCGAATCCTCGAGAGCACGATGCGGCTCTTTGAATGCGACAGGGCGGCGATCTTCCTTGCTCCCGGGGATGGGCAGTTGCATTTTGCCGCTGCGACCGGCACCGGCGTGACCGAACTCGCTGCGCTATACCCGCAGCCGCTGGAGCAGACCTCTGGGATCCTCGTGATCAACGAGCGCCGGCAAATCTATTTTCCGGACGTGATCAACGGACCCGACGTGCCGCCCGCCCTCCGCCGGGCGGCGGAAGTGCAGGGCAATTTTTCGACCGTGCTGACTCCGATGCTGTGGAACAACGAGGGCATCGGTTTGATCGCGGTCAGGCGCGAGCCAAACGCGATCTTCAACGACAAGGAACTCAGCCTGCTCAAGACCTTCGCCGACCAGGCCGTGATCGCGATCCAGAACGCGCGGCTGTTCAACGAGACGCAGCGCGCACTCGAGCACCAGACCGCCACCGCCGACGTGCTGAAGGTGATCGCTGCCTCGCCAGATGACGTGCAACCGGTATTCGATGCCATCGCCAGGAGCGCCAACCAGCTCCTCCGTGGCCACTCCACGATGGTGGCGCGATTAGATGCAGGCAAGCTCCACCTGGTGGGCTTCACGTCTACCAACCCTGAGGGCGACGAAGCACTGCGCGCGCTGTTTCCGCAACCGGCGGAGGGCTCACCGGTGGCGCCGGTACTGGAGTCCGGCCAGCCAATGCTGATCCAGGACACCGAGACAGATCCGATGGTGCACGAGTCGACGCGTCAGCTGGCCCGCAAGCGGGGTTTCCGCAGCCTGCTGTTCTGCCCGCTGCTGCGCGAAGGCAAGTCGACCGGCGTGATCAGCGTCACGCGCAAGGAGCCCGGCCCGTTCCAGCCTCACCAAGTGGAACTGCTAAAGACCTTCGCCGACCAGGCCGTGATCGCGATCGAGAACGCGCGCCTGTTCAATGAAACTAGAGAGTCACTCGAGCAGCAGAAAGCGTCGGCAGAGATCCTGAGTGTGATCAGCAGCTCGGTGTCGGACACCAAGCCCGTGTTCGACAAGATCCTCCAGAGCTGCAAGCACCTGTTCGAAGGCGACGAGATGGACGTGCTGCTGGTAGATGACCAAGGCCAGCTGCAGATTGCCGCCTACCAAGGCAAGGTGCACGATGCGGTCGCAGCGACGTTCCCCGCCGCGGTGGAGAAGACGCCCGCCGGCCGCGCGATCCGCGAGCGGCGCGTCGTGCATTACCCCGACATCCCGAACGGCACAGACGTCCCCAATGTGATCCGCCGGGTATCGAAGATCGCCGGCTACCAGTCGATGGCCTTCGCGCCGATGCTGTGGGAGGAGCGCGGCATCGGCGCCATCGGTGTGGCCCGCGCCACCGGCCCGTTCAAGGCGAAGGAGCTGGCACTGCTGCAGACCTTCGCCGACCAGGCGGTGATCGCGATCCAGAACGCGCGGCTGTTCCGCGAAGCCCAGGAGGCCCGCACCGCTGCCGAGGACGCCAACGAAGCGAAGAGCGCGTTCCTCGCGACCATGAGCCACGAGATCCGCACGCCGATGAACGCGGTCATCGGCATGAGCGGGCTGCTGCTCGACACGCAGCTCGACGACGAGCAGCGCGACTATGCGGCCACGATCCGCGACAGCGGCGACACCCTGCTCACCATCATCAACGATATCCTCGACTTCTCCAAGATCGAGGCGGGACGCATGGAGATCGAGTCGCAGCCGTTCGACCTGCGCGATTGCGTGGAATCGGCGCTCGACCTGGTGAGCGCCCGAGCGACCGAGAAACACCTTGAGATCGCCTACCTGTTCGAGGGCGACGTGCCGGCCGGCATCCGCGGCGACGTGACGCGGCTGCGGCAGATCATCCTCAACCTGGTGGCCAATGCGGTGAAGTTCACCGAGCAGGGCGAGGTCGTGCTCACGGTCACCGCATCGCCCGTGGCGACGGGTGACGTCGAGCTGAGCTTCGCAGTGCGGGACACCGGCATCGGGCTGTCGCCCGAGGGCATGGAACGTCTGTTCCAGTCGTTCTCCCAGGCGGATTCGTCGACCACGCGCAAGTACGGTGGCACAGGCCTGGGTCTCGCCATCAGCAAGCAGCTGGCCGAGCTCATGGGCGGGCGTATGTGGGCCACCAGCGACGGGATCGGCCGGGGCGCAACATTCCACTTCACGATCCGCGCGCCGCTGGCCGAATTGCCGCCGCAGAATCGACGCGAGTTCATTGGTTCCCAGCCTGAGCTGCAAGGACGGCGTGTCCTGGTGGTCGACGACAACGCCACGAATCGACGCGTCCTTGACTTGCAGATGGGCAAATGGGGCATGGTGCCGCGCGCCACAGAGTCTCCCGCGCAGGCGCTGCGCTGGATTGAGGAGGGAGAAGCGTTCGACGTCGCGATCCTGGACATGCACATGCCGGAGATGGACGGATTGCAGCTCGCACAACGTATTCATGCCAGCCGGTCGACTCTGCCGCTGGTGCTCTTCAGCTCTCTCGGCCGGCGCGAGGCCGGCGACACCGAAGGCCTGTTCAGCGCCTATCTCGCCAAGCCGGTGCATCAGTCGCAGCTGTTCGACACGCTGGTGGGCCTGCTCGCCCATGCCGAGGCGCCCAAGGAGACCAAGGCAGCCAAGCCCAGGACGGACCCCGAAATGGCGGTGCGCCATCCGCTGCGCATCTTGCTCGCGGAAGACAATGTCGTGAACCAGAAGCTCGCGCTGCGTATCCTCACGCAGATGGGCTACCGCGCCGACCTGGCCTCGAACGGCGTCGAGGCGGTGGAGTCTCTGGTGCGGCAAACCTACGATGTGGTGCTCATGGACGTGCAGATGCCCGAGATGGATGGCCTCGAAGCGTCGCGCCGCATCAATGCGCAATGGCCTGCGACGAAGCGCCCGCGCATCGTGGCGATGACGGCCAACGCGATGCAGGGCGACCGCGAGATGTGCCTCGCCGCCGGTATGGACGACTACATCACCAAACCGATCCGGGTGGATCAGTTGGTGGAAGCCTTGATGCGCGTGCCCGCACGGCAGGAATGACTACCCCCCACCCCAACCCTCCCCCGCTCGCGGGGGAGGGAGAGGGAGGGGCCGAACCGGGAGTGAGTAGCGTATGGACGAACCGATAATCGACAAGGCGGTCTACGTGGAGCTGCAGGAGACCACGGGTGCCGAATTCGTCGATGAGCTGGTGGACACGTTCCTCGAAGAAGCGACCGGCATGCTGGCCGAGCTTCGCAGCGCACGCGCTGACAACCACGCCGATCGTTTTCGGCGTGCGGCGCATTCGCTCAAGACCAACAGCAGCACGTTCGGTGCAATGAGGCTAGCCGCGCTGGCACGGGAACTGGAGCTGAAGGGGCTGGATGCCGAACCTGCGCGCGACACGGCCGCAATCGCAGCGCTCGAGGTCGAATACAAGCGCGCGGCCGACGCGTTGAAGGATCTGCGCCATGGCTGACGCGGCTGCACGCGTGCTGGTAGTCGACGACAACAAGGTCAACCGACTGCTGCTGTCACGCAACGTCCAGATGCAGGGACACCGTGCCGAGCTCGCCGAGAACGGCCGAGCGGCACTCGATATGCTGCGGCGCGAGCTGTTCGACCTGCTGCTGCTCGATATCGAGATGCCCGAGATGGACGGGTTCGCGGTGCTCGAGCAGCTGAAGGCCGACCCGCAGTTGCGCGACCTGCCGGTGATCGTGACGTCGTCGCTCGAGGGGCTGGAGAACATCGTGCGCTGCATCGGCCTGGGCGCCGAGGACTACCTGCACAAGCCGGTGAACGCGGTGCTGCTGAAGGCACGCATCGGCGCCAGCCTGGAGAAGAAGCGCCTGCGCGACCAGCAAAAAGAACTGGTGAGGCGCTTTGCCACCTCCGAAGTGGCGCAAGATCTGCAGCGGTCGGGCTTTGCGCTCGGCGGCAAGCGTGTGCACGCGTCGGTCATGTTTTCTGATATCCGCGGCTTCACGGCGCTGGTGGAGAGCCAGTCTCCGGAGGACACGATCGAGCTGCTCAACACTTACTACACGCTGATGTTCGACGCGATCAGCGGCCATGGCGGGGTGGTTAACCAGATGGTCGGCGACGGGTTGATGGCGCTGTTTGGTGCGCCACTGCCTTTGGAGGGCTGCGCCGACAGCGCAGTGGCGGCTGCGCTCGAAATGATCGAGCTGATCGAGCAATTCAACCTGGAGCGTGCGGGGACCAAGAAACCGTCCATTCGCGTCGGCATCGGCATCGCCACGGGTGACGTCGTGGCCGGTTACACGGGCACGCAACAGCGGGCTACTTATACTTGTATCGGAGACACGGTCAATCTGGCAGCGCGGCTCGAGGAACACACCAAAGTCGCGGGACGAGCGATCCTGATCGATGTAGAGACAAAACGGGCCTTGGGAGATCGCGTGCGCGCAGAGACTTTGGGTGCCGTGCCGTTGAAGGGCAAGAGCGCGGCCGTCGAGATCTTCGCTGTGGACATTGGGCGGCCGGCCTGATTTTTTCTCCCTTCCTTCTCAAGGAGGGGTGGCACCGCGCCCTCACCCTACCCTCTCCCGCGAGGGAGAGAGACCTCTTTGTCTGCTGTGACGGGGTGGTGTGGTGTGCGGCCGCGGGAAAGACCGGAGCGAGCCAGCCGCAACGCGTTCAACACCACCAACAGCGAGCTCGCTCCCATCCCTACTCCCGCCATCCACGGCGTGATCAGCCCCGTGACAGCCAACGGCAGCGCGATGGCGTTGTAGCTCAGCGCCCACACCAGGTTTTGCTGCACGATGCGCCAGGTTTCGCGCGCAATGTCGAACGCATCGATCAGACTGGAAAGGCGACCCGAGAGCAACACGATGTCGGCATGCGCCTGGGGAAGCAGCGCGCCGCTTCCCATCGCAACGGCCAGATGTGCCTGAGCCAGCACGGGCGCGTCGTTGATCCCATCGCCCACCATAGCCACCGTGGCACCCTCGCGCTGCAATGCCTGAACGCGCGCTTGCTTGTCCTCGGGAGTAAGCCCAGCCTCGAAGGCGGCGACGCCCAGACGGCGCGCAACCGCTTCGACTGCGCTCGCCGCATCGCCGCTCAGGATCATGAGCTGCCGGCCTTCCTCGCGCAGCCGATCCAGTGCCGCCTGGGCATCCGGCCTCACACGGTCGCTGAGGTCGAAGCACGCGAGCCATTCGCGCTCTCGCCCTAGCCAAACACGCGTCGCGCCACGCAAATTTCCGGGCTGTGCACCCACTGGCGTCCCGGCCAGCTCAGACACGAAGGCGCGCGTGCCGATGCGATAGCGCGTCCCGGCGATCGAAGCTTCTAAGCCGGCACCCGGGAGGTTTCGCACGTCGCGGGCCATATCTGCACCCGTGTCCAGCGGCGCAGCCATCCTCAATGCAGCCCCGATAGGATGCTCGGAATAGCTCTCGAGCACGGCCGCCAGACCGACGCATCGATCGCGATCCATGCCGCCGAGCGTGTGCGCCGCGCTAAGCGTAAGCCGTCCTTCGGTGAGCGTTCCGGTCTTGTCGAAGACGACGTGCGTCACTTCCGCCAGAGTCTCGATCGCATGTCCCCGCGCCAGGATCACACCCCGGCGCGCGAGCCTGCCCACCGCAACGGTGAGCGCCGCCGGAGTCGCCAGCGACAAAGCACAGGGGCAGGTCACGACGAGGACGGCGACGGCGACCCACAGCGCTCGACCGGCGTCGATGCGCAGCCACACCAGCGCGCTGCCGGCCGCGATGACGATCACCGCCGCGACAAACCACCCGGCCACGCGATCGGTCAGCACGTTGATACGCGGGCGCTGTGCGCTGGCGCGTTCCACCAGGCGGCGGATGGCCGAGATACGCGTTTGATCCCCTACCCGTTCGACCTCGACCACCACGGGGCTCGTCCGGTTGATGGCGCCGCCCGTCACCTCGTCGCCGACGCGCTTGCGCACTGGGCGACTCTCTCCGGTGAGCAGCGACTCGTCGCTGTCGGTCTCGCCCTGCGCGATGCGCCCGTCCGCCGGAAAGCTCTCGCCTGGACGCACCATGACGCAGTCTTCGGACTGCAGGCTCACCGCGGGCACATCTTCGCTCTCCATGCCGGCGGGATAGGCGGTCAGCCGGTGCGCCGCAGTAGGCAGCGCCTTGTCCAGATACTCGAGGCTCGCCGCGGCTTTCTGCCGTGCTCGCATCTCGAGATAGCGCGCGCACAGCAGGAAGAACACGAACATCGTGATCGAGTCGAAGTACACAGCGCCGCCGCCGGTGAATGTGGCTACGACACTGGCCGCGAAAGCCGCGCCGATGCCAAGCGCGACGGGAACATCCATCCCGAGGCGCATCCGCCGAAGGTCTCGCCATGCTGCCTGGAAGAAGGGCGCCGCGGAGTAGAACACGACCGGAACCGTCAGAACCAGGCTCGCGAGGCGCATGAGCAGCCGGATGTCATCGCCCATCGTCCCCTCGGCTGCGAGGTAGGCGGGCACCGCGTACATCATCACCTGCATCATGCCGAAGGCGGCCACGAACAGGCGCCACTGCGCCGCGCGAGTCTCGCGCCTGGCCAGCTCGGCGACGGCAACACCAGTCGCGGGCCACGCCTTGTAGCCGATGGCAGCGACCTGCGCCAGGATGTCCGAGAGGCGGATGGCGCGTTCGTCCCAGCGCACCACGGCGCGCCGAGTCGCATAGTTGACCTGCACCGCGAGCACGCCAGGGAGCCGCGACAGATGCTGCTCGTTGAGCCAGATGCATGCCGCGCAGGTGATGCCTTCGAGGATCAGCGTCGCCTCCAGCGCATCCGCGCTCACCCGTCGCACGAAGCCCGCCTGGACTTCGGGGCGGTCGTACAGAGCGAGAGCGTCACGCTCGCGCTGCTCCTGGGCTTCGGCCCGGGGCGGATAGACGGTTCGCGTGCGGTAATAGGAACTGAGCCCGTTCCCGGCGATGGCTTCCGCCACCGCCTGGCAACCGGCGCAGCACATCGGTTGGCGCTCGCCATCGATCACGGCGAAGAAACGACCATTGACCGGGACCAGCAGCCCGCAGTGGTAGCAGGCTTGTTCGGACGCCGCAAGATGTGTTCGGGCCATCGCCGCGAGGTTAGCGGCGGACTGCGGTCCGCCGCTTGACTTGCGTCAACCCGTAGCCATCACGGCGCTCTGGGTGAAGTCGCCGTTTTGTGCTGGGTGCCCGGCAGGAAGATGATGATCAGCGCTCCCAGGAGCGCCACGGCCGCCAGCGCATAGAACGCCGCGTCGCTGCTGCCGCCGGTGACCGTCCGAATCCGCCCGATGAGGTCCGGGCCGAAATGGCCGCCGAGGTTCCCCACCGAGTTGACCCACGCGATGCCTGCCGCAGCAGCCGTCCCGGATAAGAACGCGGTAGGCAGCGACCAGAACGTCACTACCCAGGAGAGCAAGCCGACCGTCACGAGCGTGAGCGCAAAGATCGACGCAACCGCGGCGTGCCCTACCAAAGCGAGCCCGACCAGCCCGGTGAGCGCGAGCAGCAACCCGCCTGCTGCGTGCCAGCGCCGCTCGCCCGTCCGGTCCGAGTGCTGCCCCCACAGCACCATGGCAATCGCCGCAGCCCCCCAGGGGATCATGCTGAGCAGCCCGACCTTGAGGAAGTCGCGCTTGTCGATGCCCAGCTCCTGAATGATCGTGGGCATCCAGAAGTTGACCGCGTAGAAGCACACCACGCCGCAGAAGTAGACCAGCGCCAGCGCCCACACGCGGCCGTCCCTGAAGGCGTCCATGAAACTGTGGCGCTGTCCCAGGTGCTGCTTGTGCGCCTCCTCGTCGCGTACGCGTTGCACGATCAGTTCCTGCTCCTGTGTCGTGAGCCACTTGGCGCTCTTCGGCCCGTTGGGAAGCAGGACGAACACGAGCAAGCCGACGATGATGGAAGGGAGACCTTCGAGGAGGAACAGCCACTGCCAGCCGCGCCAGCCGTTCACGCCGTCGACGAACTGCATGATCGCCCCGGAGACTGGCGAACCGACCACGTTGGAGATCGCGATCGCCGTCATGAACATGGCGACCATCTTGGCCCGCCGCGAACCCGGAAACCAGTAGGTGAGATACAGGATGATGCCCGGGAAGAAACCGGCCTCGGCCACTCCCAACAGGAAGCGCAGAGCGTAGAAAGTGAACTCGGCGTCGGTGGCGTTGAACATCGCGGCGATCGGCCCCCAGTGGATCGCGTTGGTGAACATGAACGCCGAGGAGATGATGCCCCACGTGATCATGATGCGCGCGATCCAGATGCGCGCGCCGACGCGTTCCAGGATGACGTTGCTCGGGACCTCGAAGATGAAGTAGCCGATGAAGAAGATCCCAGCGCCGAAACCGTAGACGGCGTCGCTGAACTTCAGATCGGGCGCCATCTGCAGCTTCGCGAAGCCGACGTTGACGCGGTCCAGAAACGCGACGATGTAGCAAAGGAACAGGAAGGGGATCAGACGCCAGGCGGCCTTGTCGAAGGTCGTCTTCTCGAACTCAGGTGAGTGGGTTGCGGTGCTCAATTGGGGCTCCTCCGCTGAATAGTTGTTTTTGATGGCCTGCGATGCCGGTGTTCCGCCTCCGGCCCCGTGATGCCGCGGCTATTTTAGGGGCGCAGGAGGCTCTTGTCAGCCAATCCATTAGCAGCTTGGGAGCCCCGTCGAACAAGCAGCCGGGGCTCCGTCAATTCAGGCGCCAGGGTAGCCCCTGCTATCGCGTCGGTATTTTGAACAACTCGTCGCAGGACTGTGGGGAGCAGCGTAGCGACAATTCGTAGCCGCTGCATCGCGCGTGATAAAGCTGCTGTTCGCCTTCATTGCCGAGGGGTTGAAGGACTCCCTCGCAACCCTTTGCCGCCAGGTGACGTTCGGCGGCCGCAAGAGAATCGGGCCCTGCAGCCTGCGCGTCCGTACGTGTACTGACCGCGTGCTTGGCTTCCTCAGGACCGATGAGGACGTTCGCCTTCTGGCGCTCGAAGTCCGCCAATTGCCGATCGCGAACCTGCTCGATCTCGCGAATTTCCTTTTTGCACTGCTCGGTAGTACAGGTCTTTGTCAATTGACTGATTGCATCCGCGGCACGCTTCGTGACCCGGGCGCTCAAGTCCTCGAAAAAGCGATCCCTTGACTCTGCGGTGTCGAACCGCGCTGGCACGAGCACCACTCGAACCGACCCGGGATAGAAGTACATCGCTCCGCTGGAGGCGTCCACAGCAACACCGACGAGACCGCCCAGCAGGATGTTCCCGAGTGTCATTCCCTGAAACTGGGCTTCCGCTTCCGCCGAGGCTGGCAGATATCCTTCCTTGCCGCAAGCCACCGAGAGTCTGCCCGATCCTTTCGCGATGTCGACCTTGCCTGGGGTGGGATTCACCACGCCCAGCGCTGTGGCGCCACGCGTGATCTTACAGATCGCACCAGCCGGCTCCGTCGTGACCTCCAGGCTTTGGTGCGAGCTCGTGGTGATCGTTGCGCAGCCCGCAACCATGGCGGCTGCGGCTGCCAGCGATTGAGCGCAGATCCATGAGGGAGGCATATCTTAGTCGCTCGGGCTCGTCCTCATCGAGCTATAGTACGCCGCATGAAGGCATCATCTGTCGATCGTCATCACCCCGTTTGCGCTAGATCAAACCATGTGGGTGAAGCGAGACGCAAACTTTAACCGTGGCGCAATAGAGGATTGTTCTTCAGAACAAGCTATTGCGCGATGTTCGCTATTCTTGCGGAGACACACATGAGACAAGGTTTGAGCCGGAGCCTGGCAGTTCTCGTTGTCGCCTGGCTAACAGGTTGTGCTGGCGACGTCGTAGTTCGCATGCAACCCCCGGTGGCGCAGGAGACGGGCGCAACCGGTTCGTCCTTGGCCACGGTCACGGTGCTTGATAGCCGGCAGCCGGGAGTGGCCGCAAGCAAGCGGGAATCGCTCGGCGCACCTCTGGGGAATATCACGTTCGACCCGCCCGAGGCTCAACTTGTCAAGAAAGATCTCGAGGCTGAGCTCTCCAGGCTGATGGCCGCTAAAGGAATCACGCGCAAGGAGACGTTCTCGGCTCTTGTGACCGAGTTCGGCGTTAACACTCAGAGTACCGCACTGTACTGGGACTGCATCGCGAAAATCTCTCTGGTGCTCAAGCACGGAAATCAAGAGTTCCCCTTAACCGGAACGGGAACAGAACGCACGTATTCATGGCCCGGAGAAGAGGTGCTGCGGAAGGCCACGCTCAAGGCGTTTGAGGAGATCAACGCCGGGTTGGGCCCTGTCGTCGACGGCTTGTAGGAAGGCGCTCCGCACGTCGAATCGAAGCGGAAACACTCGAAGTCAGCCGAGGATAACGGAGAAATCCCCGGCACGGCGACGCTCGGTGATGCAATGCCTAAGCTAACCGACCAGCCGGCGCGCACCCGCCAGTAGTGCGGCGAACGCTCCTCGCCTTTTCCCAGGTCGAGCTTCGGGGGTTTTGTTGCGAGGCGCTGTCGATTGTTGGTGGCGCGTACCGTCCTTACCCGCAGGCGTTCCAGCGCCCGAGCGCTGCCTACTGCGTTGCTTATCCGAAGCAGAGCGCTGCCCCGGGGCCGAATCCGACTGTTTTCGCGCGTTGGGCTGGATGCCGCGAGCCTCTGGGTTGTTTCGGGTACGCGCCTTGGTTTGCCCTCGCCGCTTGGGTTGGTGCCGGCCCCTGGCTGTGCTGCGCTCCGCTGACGGCGTGGTTCGCGTGCGTGCATCGGTTGCGATCCTGGTTTCGGCCGCTGCGCCACCACGGCCGGGCTCGAAGCCAGCCACCACACGCCGTTCGATCGAACGTCCGAGCAACCGCTCGATCGCCGAGAGGAGCGGTTTCTCCTCTGTGCACACGAGAGATACCGCCTCGCCTTCCACACCTGCGCGGCCAGTGCGCCCGATACGGTGCACGTAGTCCTCTGGCACGTGCGACAGATCGTAGTTCACCACGTGCGGCAGCTCTTCGATGTCGAGGCCGCGCGCAGCGATGTCGGTGGCCACCAGCACGCGTAACTCACCATCCTTGAACTCACCGAGCGTGCGGGTGCGATGGTTCTGGCTCTTGTTGCCATGGATCGCATCGGCGGTGATGCCATCACGCACCAGTTGCTGCGCGAGACGGTTGGCGCCGTGCTTGGTGCGCGTAAACACCAGTACCTGCTGCCAAGCGCCCGCGCTAATGAGATGCGCGAGCAGCTCACGCTTGCGCCCGGCGTCGACCGGGTGCACTACCTGCTTCACCAGTTCGGACGGCGCGTTACGCCGCGCCACCTCAACCACCGCTGGATCATTCAGGAAGGAGTGAGCAAGCTCGCGGATCTCCTTGGAAAACGTGGCGGAGAACAACAGATTCTGGCGCTGCTTCGGGAGCAGAGCCAGGATCCTGCGGATATCGCGGATGAACCCCATGTCGAGCATGCGATCAGCCTCGTCCAGAACCAGGATCTCGACGCGGCTCAGGTCGACCGTCTTCTGATGCACGTGATCCAGCAGACGTCCCGGCGTGGCTACCAGGATTTCGATGCCGCGCTTGAGCGCGGTCACCTGCGGTTGCATGCCGACTCCACCGAACACCACACTCGATTTCAACGGCAGGTGAGCACCATAGGCACGTACGCTCTCCTCGACCTGCGCCGCCAGTTCGCGCGTGGGCGTGAGAATGAGAGCGCGCGGGGGCCGGCGTCCGTCCGCAGAACCTTTGCTTTTCACAGTAACCAGACGCTGCAGCAACGGCAGGACGAAACCGGCGGTCTTCCCGGTGCCGGTTTGTGCGGCGGCGAGCAGGTCGCGTCCGGCCAGAACGTCGGGGATTGCCTGAACCTGGATTGGGGTAGGCTGGGTGTAGCCCTGCGCCTCGACGGCGCGGAGCAGCTCGGCCATCAGACCGAGGTTAGAAAATGACGAATTGATGATGCTCTCCTGAATCGGCCTGCAGGCGACGTGTCGTCGGCCAAACCGGTTCAGGCGGATATCTAACGGGTAACGGGAATCGGGGAGGTTCGAGAACAACCACGAAGCGGGCGCGGCCCCAACCGGATGAAGTGCCACGATAACCCGAGCCGCACTATACCTGGATCCCCGCTTAAAGTCCCGCACTATTTCCCCCCAGAATTCAAGCGCAGCGAAGGGTTAGGCGGCACGGCCGACCTCAAGTTCAACAATGCGCGCATTGACTTCTCTGCCATTGACCTCAAGCTCGGCCACAGCAATCGGCAGCCGAAAGCGGCGAGGACCAGCGCTGCCGGGATTGACGTAGACAACTCCGTCGCGACGCTCGATGACTGGTTTGTGCGAGTGGCCTGACACAACCACGTGAACGCCAGCGGCAGCCGGGTCTATTTCGAGCCGCGCAAGATCGTGAATGGCGTAGAAGTACGTGCCGTCGATTTCGAAGAGTTCGGTTTCGGCGAGCGCATCAGCCCATGTGCCTCGGTCGTTGTTGCCGCGGACTGCCGTAACCGGCGCGACGGCGGCGAGCTGGGCAAGTAGTTCAGCAGTGCCGATATCGCCGCCGTGGATGATGTGCTGGCAGCCTCCGAGAAAAGCCAGCGCCTCAGGCCGCAGCAGACCGTGAGTGTCCGAGATGATGCCAACGCGAGCCATCGTGGGGAGCGTGCGGCCTAACGTTCGCGATCAGCAGCGCGGCTCGGCGCCTGCGCTTGCGCTGAGAGAGCCTCTGTCTGATTCGCATGCTTAGGTGTCGGTCTTGACATCGTTCGAGTCCTGGTCGGCGTTTCGAGCGCGATGGCACGCGTCGCGTCAGCCTCGATGACGGCCGCACGTTCGACTTGGTCTCTGTGGAACGTGACAGCAAGCACGGCGCGCGCTGGAGCGCTTTCAGCCACACGTTGCACTCGCTGCAAGGCCTCGCACGCAAAGCCGTTACAGATGTCAGCGCGGCGTTCGCGCGGCAAGGCGCAGCCCGTTGCAGTCTGATACAGACAAGCGCCTCGCACATGCTCGGCTGGCAGCATCGTGACGTAGGCGTCGACTGCATCGGCGAGATTGCATGCGGGATGCTCCTGCTGCCAACGCGACAACACAGTGAGGTCGATAAAGGCGCGCCAACCGGCGCCGTGTTCGCAGCAGCGGCCGCGGCATTGGGCGCACAGCCGCGCGCCTTGCGGGTGCTTGTCATCAGCGGTCGATGCGGCGAGACGTGTGCGGTCGATGACCATGCCGTCAGCAACCACCGATTCGAGGTAGGAGCGATGCCGGTCACGGTCCTCATCGTCAACAGCAATCATCTGGGGCTCGCAGTGTTGCAGCCATACCAGCGTGGCGGGCGCTTCCTGCAATTGCAATTGGCTGCGAGCAGCAGCCAGCGCTGCGCTGCTCAGCGCCTGCTTGAGGCCCGCCGTGTGTGCCTGAGCCGCCTGGTGTCGGCACTGCGCCGCACCGCAGAAGTCAACGCCACGGCGGCGCGCCAACGCGTCGAGCACGACGCCGCAATGACGGCATACGGTGTTGGCTGGCGCGGCTTTCATTGCGTCAGCTTGAGCCTTCCAACGGGCGGCCGCCCTAATGTGCTGTATATTTGTTTGTTCACACCTAACGCGGGCCATCAGGGGCGCACAGCAGCAAGCGTAGCGCTGCTGTTGTGCGTCCCCTGCATGGCGTTGTTGAGCGGCCCTGGTCGTGACCAATGATCTTGGTGCGACGGAGTGCCCGCCGACACGGTCGGCCAACAGTCGAGCTATTGTCCTGGCGCTGGCGTGTTGGTAGTCCAGGTATCACGGTGCAGTTTCCACTGACCTCCCTGCAGTTTCCAGATGACGATGTAATCCCCCTTGTCCAGCACTTTGCCGCCTTCTCCGGGAACCGTCCACGTACCAACTTCATACGCGGTGTCGCCGCATGACTCTACTTCCACTGTAGTCAGAGTTACCGTCTTGAATCCAGACGTTATCGCTCCCTGCCAATACTTCTGAATCTCTTGCCGACCGCTAACGACATCCCCATTTGCAGGAAGCAGCTTGGCTGTTTCGGTGTAAAGCGCCGCAATACCATTCGCATCACCCCGGCTTAACGCGTCTACCCATTTGCCGTTGCTCCCTTCAATTGCCGGGCGCACATTCCCCTGGGCGGCCACTGTGCACGTCCAGGCAAGCAGTAATACAAAAAAACCAACACGTACTGGGTTCCCTGTCGTTACCATATGCCGTTCCTCCGCTGGGCTAAACATATCGATGTAACTACAAACAGCTGCACCACCGACACATATGATCCGTCTAAGACGCTTCCCAATTTACGCAGGCGACGCGGCTAATGATTGGGTATTGTGCTCCCTTTGGATGCTCCCTCGGCCGCCCAACGATGGTGCTGAGCCGCCGCCGAGAAGCGCAGTGACGAGGGCACCGGAAGCGGGCGTAGCCTGCTTACGGCGATCGGCTCGAGCGCTGGGCTCGGCCTCGCTCCGCACCTAGTGGACTGTAACAACCATTTATAGACTATGATGGCGTTCATGACAAACGCCATCAGCCTGACCAAATCGGAACGAATGGAGCTCACCCGACGAGCGAGCAGTCGAACGGGCCGCGCGGAAGATGCGCGGCGGGCCCGGCTGGTTCTGCTGTTGGCCGAGGGCCATAGGTGGGACGACATTTGTGAACGCCTGCCTTGCAGCCGAGGGTTTATCGACAGCTGGAGCAAGCGTTTTGCGGCCGAGCGGGTGGCCGGACTCTACAGCCGGCATCAAGGGCAGAGCGCGAGCGTGCTGACCCCGCGCTTGGAGGCGCGCGTGCTGGAGTGGACGCTCAAGAGGAGGCCGGCGGATGGATCGACACACTGGAGCACGCGTAAGTTGGCCAAGGCCTTGGGCGTGAGTCACATGATGGTTTCGCGGGTGTGGGCCAAGCACGCCCTCAAGCCCCATCGAGTTGCGGGCTACCTGAGTTCCAATGATCCCGATTTCGAGACCAAGGCGGCCGATGTGATCGGGTTGTATCTGAACCCGCCAGCGCACGCGGCCGTGTTCTGCGTGGATGAGAAGAGCGCGATCCAAGCGCTCGACCGCAAGGACCCGGTGCTGCCGTTGTCGCCCGGGCGCGCTGAGCGGCACGGGTTCGAATACTACCGACACGGCACGCTGTCTCTGTATGCAGCCTTCAACACCCAGACCGGAGAGGTATTGGGCAAGACCGCGACGCGGCACACCTCGGCGGAGTTCGTGGCGTTTCTGAGCGACCTGGTGATCAACCAGCCCAAAGGCAAGCAGATCCATGTGATCGCCGACAACCTCTCGGCGCACAAGACCAAGCGGGTCGACGAATTCCTCGCCGCACACACCAACGTTCATTTGCACTTCACTCCGACGTATTCGTCTTGGCTCAACCAGGTTGAACTGTGGTTCGCCAAGATCGAGCGCGACGTGATCGCCCGCGGCGTATTTAGCTCCGTGCCCGATCTCAAGCGCAAGCTCATGCGATACATCCGTCACTACAACAAACAGCCAAAACCGGTGAAGTGGAAGTACTTCGATCCATCGCGCCGCATCAGTTCAGAATCAGTTGTTACAGTCCACTAGGAGCGTCGCGCGAGAACACGCGACACGCCCCTCGCACAACTCCTCTACAGCGCCTGTCGGGATCCCCAGGGCAGCGTAGTAGTTCTTTTTGGTCTCCGTGGGTCGGCTCGGTTTGGGGCGCGCTTGGCAGGACC
>DASPUW010000060.1:0-5289 GCA_035622675.1 Burkholderiales bacterium
GCAGTCTCGCGCGGGAAGAGCTTGAGGCATGCCTCTTTTGCGGCGAAGCGCGCGGCGAGGCTCGCCGCGCGTCCCGCGCCCTCGCCGCTGTCGCTCAGCTCTTGCGGGGAAAAGATCTTCAGCAGATCCTCGGGCGGCGTCTCGCGCAACAGACGATCGATGCGCGCCACCTCCACCGTGTCGATCCCGCAGCGCGTGGCCGGCGGCTGCGGGCCGGACATTCGGGCTTACCTCTACGCGGCCGCGCGCACTAACAGCGCGACGTTAGTCCCCCCGAATCCGCGCGAGATCACCAGCGCGATGTCGCTGCGTGGCGTGCGCGTCGATGCGGACGCCGGCAGCTCCGCGAACGCGGGATCCAGCTCAGCGAGCGTCGCAATGCCGGGAACGGTGCGCGCCCGCAGTGCGAGCAGTGCCTGTGTGGTTTCGATGATCCCCGAGGCGGCGATCAGATGGCCGAATGCCCACTTGAAACCGGTAACGGGCGGGACTTCGGGGCCGAATACCCGCAGAAGGGCCGCGGCTTCGGACGCGTCGGATTGCCGCGTCCCGTTCGCATGCGCGACGATCATGCCGACGTCTCCCGGGGCGAGAGCTGCGTCGTCCAGCGCCGCGCGGATGGCGTCGGCCAGCGCGCTCCCGTCCTCGCGGATCGAGAACAGCCCCTGCGCATCGTCGGAACAGCCGCTGCCGAGAACCTCGCCCAGCGTCTGCGCGCTGCGCGCAGCCGCCGATGCTTCGGATTCCAGGACCAGAGCCGCCGCGCCTTCGCCGAACACGCTGCCGTCGCGACGCGAGTCGAACGACCGGATGGTCTCCTCGGCCAGAAGGCCGACGCGGTGACAATACAGGATGGTCTGCGGTTCGATCGGCGAGTCGTGGCCGACCGCCACCGCGCGATCGGCCTCGCCATGTCGCAGCGCCTCGCTCGCCTCGACGATCGCCAGCATACCGCTCACGCTGTGGTTGGTGATGCAAGCGTTCGGCCCTTTCAGTCCGTGCCGTATGCCAACGTGGCCGAGTACGTTGTTGGGCAGCGTCTGCAGCAGCCACATCGGGTTCACCGTGTCGCCGAGCTGCGCGCCGAACTTGTGGAGATCGCCGCCGGATTCGGTCAGCAGTGGAAAGTAGTCGTACTGACTCTGGTAGTTGCCGCCACCCGAGCCGGCGTACACGCCGGTGCGGTCGCTGAACAGCGCCGCCGCGGCCTCGTCCAGGGTGTCGCGGTATGCGGTCACGCCGGATTGCGCGATCGCCTGATCGGCTGCGTACAACCCGAAGACGTCGGAACGACGGATGAACTTCTGGATCTTGCGGTCCTTCAGCAACGCCACAGGGTCGAGGTCCGCGATCTCGCCGCCTACGCGGCGCGGCCATCCCGTAGTGTCCCACTGGCGAATCGGCGACAGTGCGGAGCGGCCCGATTGGATGGCTTTCCAGATCTCGCCGGGCTGCTTGCCCGCGGCGCATACGGCGCCGGAGCCGGTGACGACAATCCTGCTTCGGGCTGCCATCGCCTACGCCGCGCCCGGCTGGCCGTCCACCAGCTCGGGACTGCGGAACACGAGGCAGCTGTTGGAGCCGCCGAACCCGAACGAGTTTGACATCGCCGCGCGCACCTTGCGCCGGCGCGGATCGCCGCGAACGATGTCGAGGTCGCAGTCGGGATCGACTTCCTGCAGGTTGGCGTTGACCGGCAGCACGCCGCGCTGAATGGTGAGCGCGCAGACCGCCGCCTCGACCGCACCCGCGGCGGCGATCAGATGCCCCATCACGCTCTTCGTCGAGCTCACCGCGACCTGTTTCGTCTTCGACCCGAAGACCGCTTGCACGGCAGTGCATTCGCTGCGGTCGTTCATGGGCGTAGAGGTACCGTGCGCGTTCAGATAGTCGACCTCGTCGAGCGTAACTCCCGCGTCACTCAGCGCTTGCCGCATGGATTGAATCGGCCCGTCGCCGGACGGATGCGAATCGGTGATGCGATAGCTGCTGAGCGAATTCCCGTCGCCGGCGAGCTCGGCATAGATGCGCGCGCCGCGCCGCCTCGCCAACTCCCACTCCTCGAGCACCAGGAAGCCGGCGCCTTCGCCGAGCACGAACCCGTTGCGCGTGATGTCGAACGGTCGGCTGGCGCGCTCGGGCGTATCGTTATCGGGGGAGACGGCGTTGAGCAGGCAAAAACCGGACAGGCCGATCGGCGTGATCATCGAGTCGAAGCCGCCGGCCAGCACGTAATCGACGCTGCCGCGCCGGATGAGTTTCATGCCGGTACCGAGCGCCTGCCCGCCCGATGCGCACGCGGTGTGCACCGAGGTTGCGTAGCCGCGAATGCCGTAGCGGCGCAGCAGCAAGGACATGCCGGCTGGCGTCTGGCTGCGGCAGAAGACCATCGGGTCGAGGGCTACCTCGTCGTCCAGCAGTCGCTGCGCATCGAGCTGACCCGTCGGCGCACTGTGATCATGCAGGCGGATCAGCTCGGCGAAATCGATCCCCATCATGCCGGTTCCTACCGCGCAGCCCCAGCGCGTGCCGGTCTGCTCGGTCGGAGCGATGCCGGCGTCGCGCAGCGCTTGATCGGCCGCGGCGAGGGCGAAGCGGTGGGAGCGGTTAGCGAACTTGAGCTGCTTGCGGTCGCCCGCCGCCGCGTCGTCGAAGCCTTTGACTTCCGCCGCGATGCGCACGGGGAAGCCGCTCGCATCGAAGCGGCTGATGGCTGCGATACGGCTGCGCCCCCTGAGCAGCGTTTCCCAGGTAGTCTCGACGTCGTTCCCGGCTGGATTGACGAGGCCGAGACCCGTGATCGCAACGCGCCGTTTGGCGTCCATCAGTTGCCTCTCTTCGCGATCATTTCGATCCCGCCGCTCGCGATGGGCCTACCGTTTTTGCGCACGGTGGTTTTGGCCGTTGCCTTGCCGGGATCGGCAGGCGGGTCGAGGTTGACCACAAGCTCCAAGACCTCCCCAGGCAGGGTGAAGGAGCGCATCTTCATTCCCGGTATCCGGATGGCGGACAATCGGGTGCCTGGCGGCCAGCGCGTCGATTCAGCGGCAAACTGCAACGACACACTGATGTGCGCGTCCAACAGCAGGGTGCCAGGGTAGACCGGGCGCCGCGGAAAGTGATCCGAAAAGAACGGTGCCTCCTTGGGTACGCGCAGCATGGCTACCGCGCGCTGTTCGGGCACCCGCTCGACGATCTCCATATCGGGCTCGGGCACGCCCTCGAAGCGACCACTCGGCGCCCCCGGCCCGCACAGCAGCTCGAAACGTTCGCGCACCGCGTCCGGGGAATCGAACGCTTCCATCGGCAACATCGGTCCCACGCTGTGATCGAGCTCGAGGACGCGCACCCCGTCGGCATCCACCCAGGCGCTGTAGCTCACCGCATCCAGTTCGCAGCTCTCGATCGAGACCTCGATGTCGAGCCGCTGGCCGGGCCGTACATCGGAGAAGAATCGAATCTCGGCAGCCAAGCCCGCCACCGGGCGCACCTTGTAGTCGAGGCTAGCCATTGCGTTCCATGCGGCGAGCTGGCCGGCTGCTTCGGCCAGCAGCATGCTGGGGAAACGGGCGATGCTCGCCGGCACCAGGAACTCGCCCTTTGCATGCTTGCCCGGTTGCAGCTCGGTGATCCGGTCAACGAAGGAATATGCGCTGAAGTGCCCGGACATGGGCGGCGCTGCCGTGCGCGCGAATCGCTCAACCCGCCGTAGCCGCGGCCTGCTGCGCGCGGACGACGAGCTTGCAGAAGGTCTCGGTCGTGAACAGACGCGGCACGTCCGCGACCTTCAAGGGTGTGACGAAGCGATCCGCCGGAACTTCCGTGAGGAATGTGCGCAGGCGCTGCAGGCCGGCCTCGGTCACCACGCCTTTCTGCTCGAACTCGGCCTCGGGCAGATCGCCGCGCGCGTCCTCGACGATCTTGCCGCGCGGAATCTTGATCTTGAAAGCGCGTTCCAGCCGGAACACGAGATCGAGAAAGTCGATCGACTCGGCATCGAGCCCCTCGATCAGTGACACGTCGAGCTTGACTTGATCCACGTCGCACCCGAGGGCATCGGCGATGGTCTTCGCCACCGTCGGGTAGACGGCTTGAATCTCCTGTTTCGTGGGTTCAGCCATTCATCTCACTCCATCTTGAAGCCACCGTCCACATACAATACCTGCCCGGTGATGTAGTTCGCCAGCCCGGAGGCGAGGAACCACACCGCATACGCTACCTCCTGCGGCGTGCCGAACCGGCGCAGCAGGATGCGCGATTTCACCTCGTCCCCAGCGCGCTCGCGCACCGCCTGGGACATGTCCGTCTCGATCACTCCCGGCGCCACCGCGTTCACCGTGATCTTGCGCGGGGCCAGCTCCACTGCCAGGGCGCGCGTGAAGGCGTTGATCGCGCCCTTGCTGGCGGCATAGTTGGTCTGTCCGCGTCCGCCCTTCTCGCCGGATACCGAGCTCAGGTTGATGACCTTGCCAGAGCGCCGAGAAATCATGTGCGGCACGACGGCGCGCGTGACGTTGAATACCCCTAGCACATTGGTGTCGAGCACCGTGCGCACGTCCTCGTCCGAGAACAAACCCAGAAGATTATCACGGACCACCCCGGCGTTATTGATCAGAACGTCGATCGCGCCGCAGCGCTCCATCGTCCGCTCGACCGCTGCTGCACAAGCATCGTAATCGCACACGTCGACCTGCTCGGCGGAGATCTTGTGACCCGCACCGCGCCCCGCCTCGACGACCTCGGCCGCGGCGGCGCTGTTGCCGCGAAACAGGAACGTGACGTCTGCGCCCTCCTGCGCGAAGAGCTCGACGAGCGCCCGTCCTATGCCCCGGCTGCCGCCGCTGATCAGCACGCTC
This sequence comes from Burkholderiales bacterium, assembly GCA_035622675.1. GTDB lineage: Bacteria > Pseudomonadota > Gammaproteobacteria > Burkholderiales > SHXO01 > SHXO01. Next base: position 4,857 of record DASPUW010000060.1, read on the forward strand.
TTTCCGTACAGGCCGGCGTCCAGGCTCATCTTCCCGTCAGCCCGAAATGCGGAACCCGCCGTCGACGAACAGCGTGTGGCCGGTGATCTTGCCGGCTTCCGGCAGGCATAGCAGGTATACCGCGTCGGCCACTTCGTCCGGCGTGAGCTTCGGTCCGAGCGGTGTGCGCTGGGCGAAGCTCGCGAGCAGCTGCTCGCGGTTCGGAAAGTACGCCAGCGCATCGGTGTCTACCACCCCCGCGCTCACCGTGTTCACCCGAATGCCGCGCGGTCCGAGCTCCTGCGCCAGCGACCGCGCCAGCGCTTCGAGCGCTGCCTTGGAGGCGCCGATGAAAGCGTAGCCGGGCATGGCCCGCTCGGCGCCCAGGCTGGACAGCGCGATGATGCTGCCCCCCGGTCGCATCATGGGCACCGCGCGCTGCGCCAGCAGGTTG
>DASPUW010000061.1:0-17349 GCA_035622675.1 Burkholderiales bacterium
CAATTGCGGCAACTAGCGGCCGCTTTCCGACGCGGCTGTACATCTCCTCTGCACTTGACAGCGGCCGAGCGCCGCTGGGCGTTTCACGCTGTCAGTGAAGCATAGACGCATAGATTCCGGGTACTGCCCTTTGAAGCAACCCGGCATGGCATCAGTTGATGGCGCGGAGCTCGCCCTGGTCGCGCGCAGCGGTTCAGAGCCCCAGCGCCGAGCGCTGAGCCGCGATGAGCTGCGAGATTCCCGCAGCCGCGAGATCGACCATAGAGTCGAGTTCCACGCGGCTGAAGGGCGCACCCTCGGCCGTGGCTTGCACCTCGACCAGTTTGCCGCTGCCGGTCATCACCACGTTCATGTCGGTCTCGCACTGCGAATCCTCTGCGTAGTCGAGATCGAGCACCGGCACACCCTGATAGACACCCACCGAGACTGCCGCGACGAAATCGCCCAGCGGCGAGGCCGTGATGAGCTGTTCCTGCGACAACGCCCGCATTGCGTCGTGGAGCGCGACAAACGCACCGGTGATGCTGGCAGTGCGCGTCCCTCCGTCAGCCTGGATCACGTCGCAGTCGATCTGAATGGTGCGCTCGCCCAGCGCTGCCAGGTCTGTCACTGCGCGCAGGCTGCGCCCAATCAGTCGCTGGATCTCGTGCGTGCGGCCCGACTGCTTTCCCGCCGACGCCTCGCGCTGCGTGCGCGTATTGGTCGAGCGCGGCAGCATGCCGTACTCCGCGGTCAGCCAGCCTTTGCCCTGCCCCTTGAGAAACGGCGGCAGTCGATCTTCGACGCTCGCGGTGCACAGCACGCGGGTGTCTCCGAACTCGACGAGCACCGAACCCTCGGCGTGACGGGTGTAGCCGCGGGTGATTCGCACAGGGCGCAGCTCGTCGGGTTTCCTTCCGCTGGGGCGCATGGTTCTATGCTATCTTCTGGCCGCCGGTGTCGCGGCGCCGTCGCCTTGCATTCTATAGGAGCCCGCATGATCTACAGCATGACCGGCTACGCCGCACTGACCGATGAGCTTGCGCTCGGCACGCTCAGCATCGAGATCCGCTCGGTCAATCATCGCTACCTCGATATCCAGTTTCGACTCCCTGATGAGCTGCGCGTGCTGGAGCCTGGCATGCGCGAGCTGGTCGCGGCGCGCCTGACGCGCGGCAAAGTTGAATGCCGCGTCGGCCTGCAGACCACTGTGTCGACCCAGGTTTCGCTCGAGCTCAACCAGGCATTGCTGCGGCAATTGAAGACGCTCGACCAGCGGGTGCGCAGCGAGCTGCCCGGTGCCGCCAGCCTGACGGTCAGCGACGTGGTGCGTTGGCCCGGGATGGTCGAGTCTGCCGCGATGCCGCCCGAGCAGCTGCGCGAGCGCTCGCAAGCACTGATGTCGCGAACACTCGAGGAGTTCACTGCCTCGCGTGCGCGCGAGGGGGAGAAGCTCAAAGCGGTTCTGCTCGAGCGGGTGGTACGCATCGAGGCGCTGGTGCAGAAGGTGCAGCCACGGATTCCACTGCTGATAACGGCTTACCAGGAACGCCTGAGTGCGCGGCTGAAAGAAGCGCTTAAGGATGTCGCCGTACCGGTGGACGAGGATCGCCTGCGCCAGGAGCTCGTGCTGTACGCATCAAAGGTGGACGTCGAAGAGGAACTGTCGCGGCTGGTCACGCATCTCGCCGAAACACGCCGCGTGCTCGCGAGCGGTGGCGCGGCGGGCAAGCGGCTGGACTTCCTGATGCAGGAGCTGAACCGCGAGGCGAACACGCTCGGCTCGAAATCGGTCGACGCCGACGTGTCCCAGGCCTCGGTCGAGCTGAAGGTGCTGATCGAGCAGATGCGGGAGCAGGTGCAAAACATCGAGTGAAGGCCCGAAATGCTTGTCTGCACCCTGCGTCCGCGCTCGGCCCTTCAGCCATGTCGTCAGCGAGCCGTTACTTTTGGTATAGGGTTCAACCGGCGACCGTCTGAGTGATGACCACAGGAAGCGTATTCATCGTCTGCGCCCCATCGGGTGCGGGGAAGACCAGCCTGGTGAACGCCCTGCTCGAGCGCGAGCCGGACATCGAGCTGTCGATTTCCTACACGACTCGGCCGGCGCGCGCAGGCGAGAGCGACGGGCGCCATTACCATTTCGTGTCGCGCGATGCATTCCAGGCGATGGCCCGCCGCGACGAATTCCTCGAAAGCGCCGAGGTGCACGGCAACATGTATGGAACCTCACGCGCCTGGATCGCGGAGCGCCGCTCCGAGGGCAAGGACATCGTCCTCGAGATCGACTGGCAGGGAGCGGGCCAGGTCCGGCGCCTGATGCCCGATGCGGTCGGCGTGTTCATCCTGCCGCCCTCGCTGGATGCGCTGCGCCGGCGGCTGGTGGCCCGCGGCCAGGACAGCCCGGAGGTGATCGAGAAGCGTCTGGCGGCCGCGCGAGAGGAGGTCGGCCATGTCGGCGAGTTCCACTATGTTATTATCAATCGCAACTTTGACGTCGCGGTGGCCGATCTCGTAAGCGTAATACGGTCCCAGCGACTGCGCCTGGCGGCTCAGCTCGAGCGCCATCGAGACCTCATCAACCAGTTGAAATAGAACTGCTGCAGCGAGACAAGAAAATGGCACGCATCACCGTGGACGACTGCCTGAAGCTGATCCCCAATCGTTTTGTGCTGACGCTGGCGGCCACCTACCGCGCGCGCCAGCTGTCGCAGGGAGCCTCCCCGATGGTGGACGGCAACAAGGACAAGCCTACGGTCATCGCCCTGCGGGAGGTCGCTGCGGGCAAGGTCGGCCAGGAGATCTTGAATAAGGGGCAAGCCTGACCCACTTGGAGAATATCCATTGACGTTCCGCGAGCCCGCTTCGAACTGAGCGCCAGCCTAACCCCAACAACCCCTGGTACCAGCGGGCCTCTTCGCGATCGCCGCGAGCCGAAGATGTCCGAGTCCGAGCTACTCCTGCACGACGCCTCCAGCTACTTGAAGCCGGAGGACGTGCGTCAGATCCAATCGGCTTACGAGTTTTCCGAGGCCGCCCACGAGGGGCAATTCCGGCGCTCGGGCGAGCCCTATATCTCCCACCCGGTCGAGGTGGCCCTGATCCTCACGCAGTGGCACCTGGACTGCCCGGCGCTGACCGCGGCGCTGCTGCACGACGTGATGGAAGACACCGCCGTCACCAAGACCGAGATCAGCAACAAGTTCGGCAAGATGGTGGCGGAGCTAGTAGACGGCGTCTCCAAGCTGGACAAGATCGAGTTCGAGAGCCAGGAGCAGGCTCAGGCGGAGAACTTCCGCAAGATGTTCCTGGCGATGGCGCGCGACGTGCGCGTCATCCTGATCAAGCTCGCCGACCGCCTGCACAACATGCGCACGCTGGACGTGATGCATCCCAAGACGCGGGCGCGCGTCGCGCGCGAGACGCTGGAGATCTACGCGCCGATCGCGAACCGCCTGGGGCTCAACGCGCTGTACCAGGAGCTTGAGGAGCTCGCTTTCCAGAACCTGTACCCCAACCGCTACCGTGTGCTGCGTAAAGCGCTCGACGCTCAGCGCGGCAACCGCCGCGAGGTGGTGGACAAGATCCTGGACAGCATCCGCCAGCGCCTGGCTGACAACCGCATCGACGCGCTGGTCACGGGCCGCGAAAAGAACCTGTACAGCATCTACAAGAAGATGCAGGACAAGAACCTGTCCTTCTCCAAGGTGCTGGACATCTACGCCTTCCGCGTCATCGTGAAGGACGCGCCCTCGTGCTATCTGGCCCTCGGCGCCCTGCACGGTCTGTACAAACCGATCCCCGGCAAGTTCAAGGACTACGTCGCCATTCCCAAGGCGAACGGCTACCAGTCGCTGCACACCACTTTGTTCGGGCCTTTCGGCGCACCGCTCGAGCTCCAGATCCGCACGCAGGAGATGCACCGGATCGCCGAGGCCGGCGTCGCGTCGCACTGGCTGTACAAGAGCACCGACGCCCAGCTCTCGGAGCTCCAGCGGAAGACGCACCAGTGGCTGCAAAGCCTGCTGGAAATGCAGTCCGAGGGCGTCGACTCGGTCGAGTTTCTCGAGCATCTCAAGGTGGATCTGTTCCCCGATGAGGTGTATGTGTTCACGCCCAAGGGCAAGATCATGGCGCTGCCGCACGGGGCCACGTGCGTGGACTTCGCCTACTCCGTGCACACGGACATCGGCAACCGCTGCGTGGCGGCCAAGATCAACCATGAACTCGTGCCGCTGCGCAGCGAGCTGAAGAACGGCGATCGGGTTGAGATCATCACGGCCGCGCACGCGAAACCCAACCCCTCCTGGCTCAACTACGTGGTGAGCGCCAAGGCCCGCCATCACATCCGCCACTTTCTCAAGACCATGCAGTATGAGGAGTCGGCGCAGCTGGGCGAGCGCTTGCTGGGGCAGGCACTGAGCGCGCTCGGCTCCAGCTTGCGGAGCATCACCGAGACGGACTGGGAGCGCTTGTTGAAGGAGCTGGGCGCCACGACCAAACAGGAGGTGCTCGCCGACATCGGGCTCGGCAAGCAGCTTGCCATCGTCATCGCCCGCAAGCTGCTGCCCGCCGGTGCGGAGCTCAAGCAGCCGAGCAGCGCCGGGCCGGTGGTCATTCGCGGCTCCGAGGGGATGGCGCTGCAGTTTGCCAAGTGCTGCCATCCGATACCGGGCGATCCGATCATCGGCTTCATCAAGACCGGCCGCGGCATGATCATTCACACGCACGACTGCCCGGTGGTAGCGAAGACGCGCAAAGATCCCGAGAAGTGGCTGGACGTGGAGTGGGCCCCGGACACCAAGAAGCTGTTCTCGGTGAACATCAAGCTGGTGGTCTCGAATCAGACCGGCGTGCTGGCCAAGGTGGCAGCCGAGATCGCCGGCAACGGCTCCAACATCGAGAACGTGAGCCTCGAGCCCGGCGATTCAAGTCTCTACACCGACATCCACTTCACGCTCCAGGTCTCCAATCGTCTGCACCTCGCCCAGATCATGCGCGGCTTGCGGCGGCACCCCGAGGTGATCCGCATCAGCCGCCTGAAGGGCTAGGAAGACAGCCCGCGAGACGCCGGCCGCGTCCGCCGGCCCGACATGGACGCGTAAATCCGAGCATTGCCCGTGGATCTGTTTTCGACGCAGTTTCTGTCCGCGCTGCTCGCCATCGTGGTCATCGACCTCGTGCTGGCGGGCGACAACGCGATCGTCATCGCGCTCGCTGCGCGCAACCTTCCCGCCGACATGCGCCGCCGCGCGATCGTCTGGGGAACGGTCGGGGCGATCGCGGTCCGTGCCGTGATGAGCCTGGGCGTGGTGGCGCTGCTCAGGGTTCCAGGTCTGCAGGCGGCTGGCGGTCTGTTCCTGGTGTGGATCGCCTACCGTCTTCTGGTGCCGGTTGACAAATCTGAAGGCGAGCTTGCAGCAAAACCTGCCACAGCGGGCTTCTGGCCCGCGATCCGCACCATCGTCGTGGCCGACGCTGTGATGGGCCTGGACAATGTGCTGGGCGTAGCCGGCGCCGCACAAGGCAGCTTTCTGCTCGTGATCCTGGGGCTGCTGATCAGCGTGCCGATCGTGGTATGGGGCAGCGCGCTCATCCTGCGCCTCGTAGATCGCTACCCGGCCATCATCTATGTGGGCGCGGGTGTGCTGGCCTGGACCGCAGCAGTCATGCTGGTGCACGAGCCGTTGCTGGTGGACTGGCTGGCTGTGCGACCCGGGGTGGATTGGGCGGCGTACGCGCTGGTCATCGGCGGGGTGCTCCTGGCCGGATTTCTTCGCAACCGCGCGCGCAAGAGGGCCGACGGCGATGCGAGCGGGCGGTCTTGATCTGGGTCAAGTGCGCGGGCTTGCAGTGCAGAGTATGATTTTCGCGAGCGGCGGTTCGATCGCAGCCGCTGAAGGTTTAACCATGAAGCGCAAGTTCTCCGTTGCGGCCTATGCGTTGTGTTCGTTGTTGTGCGCGCCTTTCGCGACGGCGGCCGAACCCGACGAGGCACAGCCCGAAGCGAGCAAGAAGCTGCGTGATTGGGCTTTGAGCGGTAATCTCGAAATCCCCGGTGTGACGGCGTGCCACCAATGCGAGTGGCGGCCCAAGCCGCACCAGATGCACGCGGCCGATCACTGCGGCGTCGGTCCCGACGGCCAGCCCAAGGTCGCCGAGTTCGAATGCGGTTTCTCCGAGGATTGCCAGCGCGTCTGCAACTTCGTGCGCTGCGTGACGCCCTAGGCAGGCTCCGCCTTCTCTCGCCGCCGGCGTTATCGCGCTCGCGGTTTCTCGTATTTGCCTTCCGCCAGTCGCCGACCTGAGACGAATGGAGCCTCGCGTGCGCCGCGAGGTACGAGTCAACCTCCTGAGCGAGCGCAACAATTCACCGCTGGTATGGCGGTTGCAGGCCGCGCGTCGGTTGCCTGCAAGCCGTGAGGAGCATGAACAGGTCGAAGACGCGCAAGGCGAGCCCGCTCATCGAGCAGGGCCCGAACGGACTGATCGCGGACGTGCTGAGCATCGTCCTCATCGGCCTCGTCCTGCTGGGGATCGCCGGCGCCATCTACAAGGCGCTGGCGCCAGGCGGCTGGCTGAGCTCAATGCTGGATCGGATCTGGAACGTGAACCCGTGGCTGGTTTGGCTCGTGGGGTTCGGGTCGGCCGCAACGCTGGCGTCGCTCAGATGGTGGCTCGAAGGGCGCCCAGCTGGCCGGCGCAGCGGTGAGGCCCTTGTCTATACCTTTCTCGCTCTGGGTCTGTTCTTTTTCTTCAAGCTCCTGGTTACCGGCTCGCTGTAGCCGACGGCGCGTGACGCTCGGCGGCACGCTGTCGCTGCGAGCAGACCGAGGGAAAACACGCGTCAGCCCTAGCCGCGGGCCGACGCGGCTGCCGGACGGCTATGTCAGTCGTACGTACGCAGTCGGTCCAGATCCGTAATGATCACTTTGCGCCCCTCCACAGCGATCAGGCCGCGAGCGGTCAGTTCGTGGAGGATGCGTGAGAAGTGCTGTGGAGTCAGGTTCAATCGCGAAGCGATGACGCCCTTGCCGATCGGCAGCGTGACTTCGCCTCGGTTGCCTTGCGCCTCGAGCACGTGAAGGTCGCGCAATAGGTAGCCGATGACGCGCTGCGCGCCCGAGCGCAGAGAGTAGGCTTCCACATCGCCTACCAGTCCGTGCAGCCGCCGGCTGAGGCCGCCGAGAAGTTGGAGAGAAAAACGCGGATTGCGCTCGATCTCCGCAAACACGGCGGTTTTGCTAATGTGCAGCAGCAAACTGTCCGACAGCGCCTGCGCATAAACCGGATAAGGCTTCTCGAGGAACATCACCGCCTCGCCGAAGCTCATTGCCGGACCGATGACCTCGACGACTTTTTCTGCGCCCTGTGGGGATGTTAGGGCGAGCTTGATCTGTCCGTAGGCGACCAGATGAAATCCCTCGCACGGATCGCCACGCTGGAACAGCATCTCCCCGCGCGCGAGGTGCAGCGTTCGCGTGCTCTCGGCGACGCGCTCGATCTGCTCGGGCGAGATTTCCTTGAACAGAGGCAGGTTGGCGAGGAACGCGCTGGCTTTGGGTTCGGGTTTCATAGCGACGCAGTGGCATGGCCAGCGTGGGTTTAACCCAGCGCCCGAGGGGCGAGCTATTCTGCCACAGGCAATGCGGGGGAATCGCTCAGTCCGCCAGCACCCATACCACGGATAACAGCACGAGCAGAGCCGCCGCGTTGTGAATCAGCGCCAGCCAGAGGGGAAAGTGCAGCATCACCGTCAGCGCGCCTACACCGGCCTGAAACACGACCAATGCGGCTAGCGTCAATGCCGACCGGGCGGCACGTTCACCGCGTCGGATCAGCTGTGTGGCCAGAGCAACGGTGGCAATGGCCAGTGTGATGGCGATGATCCGATGGAAGATGTGGAGACTGTCCGCAAGATCGGACGCCGAAGGCGGACAAAGCAGCACGCTTGGACACTCGGACGCCATACGCGTCGTGCTAATCAGTGCCCCGAGCACGAGTTGAACTACCACGAGCGCTAGGACCGCGGCTGCAAGCCAGCCCGAGGCGCTGGGGACGCGCGAAGAGTCGCGCCTTGCGCGCAAGGCCAGCCACCACAACAGCGCCGCCAGCGCCATGCCGCCGAGCAGGTTGGCGAGTGAAACGCCCACTGTGTTCCAACTCGATGTCACGCTGCCCAACCCGGCAAGCATCAGCGTAAGGGCAAGCGCCGCAAACGCTGGGGCTACCACATCAGGGCGGCGAGGTCGTGCTGCGATGCTGGTGAGCGCGATCATGACCACGACGAGTCCGAGCGTAGAAGCCAGCAGACGGTGCGCAAGGCGGGCGACCGGATGATGCTGTTGTCCCATGGCCGGGTGGTCGTAGCAAGCAGGCCAGGGAGCGCAACCGATCCCAGCTGCACTCAACCGCAGATAGGCGCTCACGCAAGCGAGCAGAAGCATCAGCACGACGCCACCGAGCGCCAACTGGCGAGCGAGGCGATAGAGGCGGGTCATGCAATTCTCATAGGGACGGCAGGTCCTGCTGGTTTCTGGAAAAACCTGAATCTGGGTGAAGTCTTTTTCCTGGCTCGGCCGGTATGGTAGCCAGGCAAGCTGTGGGTTGCCATGTGGCAAGGCGTCTTGCGCTTTGCTGTGACCACTCGATAAGGAGGTGCTATGGCGGAACAGGCCAAGACAGCGCAGCGAGCGCCCGAAGATCCGGAAGAACGGATCCCGATCATGCAGCACGTACTCGAAAACCCTTTTTTGCTCCTTTTCTTCGGGGTCGCCATTCCCACCGTCTTCTACATCATTTGGGGAATCATGGAAATCGTGGCCATCCCGGTCGCGAAGTAGGCGCGTCCTTTTCTTTCAGCGGAGCCGTCTTATGAGTGCCATTCTCCCGCCGTCCAGGCGCATCTGGTGGAAGCAACCGCTGGACAGAGTCGAGCTTACCTGGATCGCCATCGCCTTCGTGTGGGCCCTGGTGCTGTTCTTCATGATGCCGTACTGGCATGTCTTCGGAAAACAGAATCTGTCCAACGAGGCGTACCGCATCTCCGCCGAGAATTTCCAGAAGAAGACTCAGGAGATGGTGGACAAATACACCATGCGCACCGAGACGGACCAAAATATTCCGGTGGTGCATCCCCCAGCCGGCAGCGACGTCTACCTGATAGCCCGGCTGTGGGCATGGTGGCCGATCCTCGAGCTGGAGAACGGCCAAAGCTACCGTCTGCATCTGTCGGCCATGGATTACCAGCACGGGTTCTCGCTACAGCCGTCGAACATCAACCTGCAGGTCGTTCCCGGATACGAGATGGTGGTCACGGTCACGCCGAACAAATCCGGCTCTTACTCCGTCGTGTGCAACGAATACTGCGGCATCGGGCACAGCACGATGATCGGCCGGCTGTACGTGGTGGACAAGAAATAGGAGCGCAGCCATGGCACTCAACGCACTATTCCGGGTCGATCCGAAGAGCGGGCTGCAGTATCACCGCGACGCCGAACAACTGATGAAGGCGAACGCCGTAGCTGGCGTCGTCTTCCTTCTGCTTGGTGGGGTGCTGGCACTGCTCGTGTCGCTGACGCGCTGGCCCGCCGTGCATCTGCTCGGTGCCGAATCCTTCTACATGACCCTGACCGCGCATGGGCTCGACATGCTGGTGTTCTGGATCATCTTCTTCGAGATCGCGGTACTGTACTTCTGCGCTTCGACTCTCCTGCACTCACGCCTGGCAACCCCGCGCATGGCGTGGCTCGGCTTCGCACTCATGCTGATCGGCGCGGTCACCACCAACGTGGCGATCTTCCAGGGTCAGTCGAGCGTGATGATGACATCGTACGTGCCGATGGCGGCGCGCCCGCCGTTCTACCTGGGCTTGATCCTGTTCGCAGTCGGAGCGCTGATCGGCTGCTTCGTCTTTCTCGGCACGCTGATCATCGCACGTGCTGAAAGGACCTACGAAGGCTCCATCCCGCTAGTTACCTTCGGCGCGCTGACCGCGGCGATTATCGCCATCTTCACCATCGCCTCGGGTGCCATCATCCTGATCCCTACGTTCCTGTGGTCTGCGGGCCTGATTCACTACATAGACCCGCTCATGTACCGGACGATCTGGTGGGGGTTCGGGCACTCCTCTCAGCAGATCAATGTGGCTGCGCACGTAGCGGTCTGGTACGCCATCGCAGCCATCGTATTCGGCGCCAAGCCGATGTCGGAGAAAGTGAGCCGCACGGCGTTTTTACTTTACATTCTGTTCCTGCAGCTGGCGAGCGCGCATCACCTATTGTCCGATCTGGGTATCAGCTCGGCCTGGAAGATCTTCAACGCAAGCTACTTCATGTACTTCGCGGTGATGGCCAGCATGATCCACGGTCTCACGGTGCCGGGGTCCATCGAGGTGGCTCAGCGAAGCAAAGGCTTCACCAAGGGACTGTACGACTGGCTGCGCGGGGCGCCATGGGGCAATCCGGTCTTCTCCGGCATGTTCATTTCACTGATCGGCTTCGGGTTCCTCGGCGGCATCTCGGGGGTCATGATGGGCACCGAGCAGCTCAACATGATCATCCACAACACGCTGTACGTTCCGGGTCATTTCCACGCCACCGTGGTGATCGGCACCACCCTCGCGTTCATGTCGCTCACCTACTTCCTGCTGCCGAGCCTGTTCAAGCGCGAAGTGGCGTTCGCCGGCCTGGCCAAGTGGCAGCCGTATTTGTTCGGCCTCGGGATGTACATCTTCGTTCTGGTCATGATGGGCGCTGGAACCCTGGGCGTGCCGCGTCGGGACTGGGACATCGGTTTCGCCGGCGCCGTGCTGCCATATGAGTTTCCCGGGGCAGCTTACCTGATGCTCGGCGTGATGGGGATAAGCGCAGTCCTCGCAGTGGTCGGAGGCGGTATCTACATCTTCGTCACTGTCTGGTCGATCCTGTTCGGCAAGCGCGTCGATCAGCCGGGGTTCAGCACGCAGGGGACCGTGCTCAAGATGGCGCCCGACACGCCCGCCATCGAGGCGCACGGCGGTGGCGGCGGAGCGTTCGCCGCACCTGGCACCTTTACCTTGGCGCTCGTGTTCCTGGTGGCCTTCGTCCTCTACTACTTCATCAACTGGAAATACCTGGCGCAGGTGTGGGGACTCAGCTGAAGAGTGATGAATGAATACGGCTGCCATCCGCCATAACAATGCCCCGCACGCCAGAGTGCTACGGCATGTATTAGGGCTGTTCAAGCTGCGAATCGGCGCGGCCATCGCTATCACTGCGCTCGCCGGCGTCGCGGTATCGCCAGGTCCGCCACTGCCCGGATGGAAGATTGCGTTGATCGGACTCGCTGTCCTGCTGTCCTCGGCGGCGGCGGGCGCCTTCAATCAGTATGTCGAGACCGACATCGACGGGCGCATGAAGCGTACCCGCAGGCGCGCTTTCGTGACCGGCGCACTGCGGCGCACGCAGGCGTGGCTGTGGGTGATCCTGGCGTTGGTGGCCCTATCCGTGGGAGCCGCCTGGTGGGCGCTCAATCCCTGGGCAGCGCTCTACACGTTTCTAGGCGCTTTTGTCTACGCGGTGGCGTACACGGTTTGGCTCAAACGCCGCACCTGGCTCAACATCGTGATCGGCGGGCTGGCCGGCAGCTTTGCGGTCCTGGCGGGAGCGGCTGCCGTCGATCCGGCGCTCGGCGCGGTTCCTCTGATCCTGGCGCTCGTGCTTTTCCTGTGGACGCCGCCACACTTCTGGAGCCTCGCCATCGCCTATCGCAAGGACTACGAAGCTGCGCGCGTGCCCATGCTGCCGGTTGTCATCGGCGATGCGCGAGGCGCGCAGGTGATCTTGCTGCACACGATGCTGCTGGTCACGGCCTCTCTTGTGCCGGCTTTTCTCGGCATGGGTCGCATCTATCTGGCCGGCGCTGCAGCCGGCGGTGCGTGGTTCCTGATTACCAGCTGGCGGCTCGTGCGCCAGCCAGGCCCGCAGGCCGCGATGACCAACTTCCACGCGTCGCTCGGGCAGCTAAGCTTGTTGCTGATCGCCGCGATCGCGGACGCCGTGCTGTGATCGGCCGTGGGTCGGCCCCTACGGGGAAAACACTTTGGCTCGCCGCGCTGCTGGTCGCTCAGGGACCGTTCGCATTTGGCGCGGATGCGGCGCCGCCGAATGCTGCCGCCTCACGTCCCTCGACGCTGAACGAGACCCTCGCCCTCAAGACGAGTCAGGCAGCCATCGGGACTGCGATCAGCGACTACACTTTGCTGAACGTCGACGGCAAGCCGGTGCAACTATCCAGCTTTCGCGGCAAGCCGCTACTCCTCAATTTCATCTACACGGGCTGCTTTCAGATCTGCCCCACCACGACGCGGACTTTGAAGCGCGCGGTAGAGGGTGCGCAGGAGATATTTGGCCCGGGGTCGTTCCACACCATCAGCGTCGGCTTCAATCTGCCATTCGACTCACCGGAAGCGATGCGAGCGTTTGCCAGACAGCAAGGGGCGGTGGTGCCCGGCTGGGAATTTCTCAGCCCCGATCCGCGCACGCTCCAGGCTCTCGCGCACGACGTTGGCTTCAGCTTCGCGCCGAGCCCGCGCGGCTTCGACCACCTTATCCAGGTAACGGTGGTGGACGCGAAGGGGACAGTCTATCGACAGATCTACGGAGAGGATTTTGCGCCCCCGCAGCTCATCCAGCCGCTCAAGGAGTTGATCGCAGGCACCCCTGCCCGGCAGGAGACTCTGAGCGGCTTCCTGGACCGCGTGCGCATCCTTTGCACCGTCTACGATCCGGCGTCCGGGACATACCGGTTCAAGTACTCGCTATTGTTCGAGGTGGCAGGCGGGCTGATCGGCCTATCCCTGACCGCTTGGTTCTTCCTGCGCGAGCTGCGGCGCTCTCGCACCGCTTCGCCAAAGATCACCTAGCGGCACAGACACGGCACCTACGACCTATGCTCCATGGGGTTCGTCTCGCCGTGCTGTCGGGGTGGCAGAGTGCCGAAGCGGGGTTCGACTGGTTTTTCGGCGCACGCGGCAATCCTTTGCGCCATCTGGGCGCGGTGGCATTCCTGCTGTTCTGGATCGTCGCGGCGACCGGGATCTATCTGTACGCCGTGCTCGACACGAGCGTCGACGGTGTGTACCGGTCGATCGAGCACCTGTCCCGTGATCAATGGTACTTCGGCGGCGTCATACGCAGTCTGCATCGCTACGCTTCCGACGGGTTTCTGCTGGTGATGGTGCTGCATCTCTTGCGCGAGCTGTTGCATGGACGCCTGCACGGCTTCCGATGGTTCACCTGGGTGAGCGGCGTTCCTTTGCTGTGGCTGTCGGTCGCGGCGGGTGTCGTCGGATTCTGGATCGTTTGGGACCAGCTCGCGCAATTCTCCGCAATCGCCTCGATGGAGTGGCTCGATGCACTGCGGCTGTTCGCCCAACCGCTGACGCGAAATTTTCTGAGGCCGGGTGCTGTTACCGACCGCTTCTTCTCCTTGCTTGTGTTCCTGCATATCGGGCTGCCGTTGGTCCTGTTGCTTGGGATATGGATCCACATTCAGCGGATCAGCCGGCCGGACACCCGGCCGGTGCCCTGGCTGACGGGGGGTACGCTCGCGGCTCTTATCATGCTGTCGCTGGTTGCTCCTGTACGGAGCCTGCCGGCAGCGGATTTGTCCATCGCGCCCGCCGAGTTGAAACTCGATTGGTTCTACCTAGCACCCAACGCGCTGATGTATCGGTGGTCACCCCTGTCGCTCTGGTGGCTGGCAGCGGGTGTGACCGTGGTCCTCGTGACGTTGCCGTGGACGGCACGTGCGGAGCGGAAGATGGTGGCAGCTGTAGACCCGGTCAACTGTAATGGCTGCGAGCGCTGCGTCGCCGACTGCCCCTATGCAGCCATCACCATGAAGCCGCGTGAGGACCGGCGCCAGGGCGCTCGGCTCCCCGTGGTGGATCCGGCCTTGTGTGCCAGTTGCGGCATCTGCGCCGGGGCCTGTCCCTCTTCTACTCCATTCCGGAGCATCGCCGAGCTGGTCAGCGGAATCGATATGCCGCAGCTTCCCATAGGACAGCTTCGCAGCCGCCTCAAGGTGCAAGTCGCGAGGCTTCGAGGCAAGGTCAAGATCGTGGTCCTTGGATGCGACCAGGCCGCCGACGTTCGGGTGCTGCAGGCGTCGGACACGGCAGCGGTGAGTCTGATCTGCGCCGGACAGGTTCCACCTGCTTTCGTCGAGTATGCGCTTCGCGAGGGAGCGGACGGTGTGCTCGTCACTGGCTGCAAGGAGTGCGATTGCGCCTTTCGCGTCGGCAACACCTGGACCGAACAGCGCTTGCGAGGCGAACGGGAGCCGCACCTGCGAAAAACGGTTTCGCAGCGAGAACTGCGCGTAGTCTGGGCGGGGAACGATCAGCTACGTCTCAGGCGCGAACTGGAGGTCTTTCGTGATCAGCTGGCACTGGAACCAGCGGCGGGGACGCGAGTGAAGGGCGGCCGTGCGTAAATCTTTCGTCTTTGCCGGTCGAGTCGCGCTGTACGCCGTCTTCGCCTCGTTCATCGGTGTGTTCGCCTCGTTCCCCGTCTATCGGCATTTGGCCGCAGACGAGGCGTTGCTGAAGCTCTCATTCAGCCACGCGGCTCAACTCGCGCACGAATGCCGGCGACGCAGTCCCGAGGAGCTCGAAAAGCTCGCGCCCAACATGCGAGTCCCGCTGGATTGCTCTCGGGAGCGCTCGCCGGTGACCGTCGAGCTGAGACTGGATGGACGGATGCTGGCTCAGCGTCTCGCGAGGCCGGCCGGCTTGGCCCACGACGGCGCGTCCACGCTATATGAACGCTTTGTCGTTCCCGCCGGCGAGCATGAGCTGTCGGTCGTGCTCAACGACAACGCACGGGTGACGGGTGCGACTTACCAACGCGACGCCCGCGTGAGCCTGAATCCCGGGCAGGTGCTCGTAGTGGATTTCAATCCCGAGAGGGGAGGGATCCTCCTGCAATGAACCCGCTGATACCTTTGCTGAATGGTCCGCGTAGCCTGGTGGACGCTGTCCTTCCAGCGGGCGCTGCCAGCGATGCGGCCCGCTATCGCCTCGCTGTTCCCGCCGACGCGCGCTTACAGCTCGCGACCGGCTGGTTGGTGCTTGGAGCCGGCGCTCTGGTCGCCTCAGGTCTGTTCTCGGTGCTGCTTGTGCTATCGCGCACACCGGGCATCAACAAACTCGTCCCCGTGGCCGACCTATTCCATGTATCGCTTGTGGCGCACGTGGATCTGTCCGTGCTGGTATGGTTCGCGGCGTTCGGCGGACTGCTATGGGCGCTCGCCGGCCCGTCGCAAAAGACGAGGGTGAGCTGGGGCGCGCTGGCGCTGTGCAGCGTTGGCACGATGTTGATGGCCATGGCCCCGTTCATGCAGAAGGCGGCGCCGATCATGTCCAACTACATCCCAGTGCTCGACGGGTCATGGTTTCTGGCGAGCCTGGTGTTCCTCGCATTGGGTTTGGGCCTCGAGACAATAGCGACCGTGAGATGGGCTCAACCGCTGGGGGCTCACCTCGATGGAGCCAGCGCGTTGCGCCTTGGGTTGATGGCCGCTTCCGCCTGCACCGCCGTCGCGCTCTTAGCGTTCTTCTGGTCCTGGCAAGCGCTCCCCTCCGGCCTCGATAGCAAGACGTACTTCGAGGTGCTGTTCTGGGGCGGCGGCCATGTGCTGCAGTTCACCTGGACCCTCCTGATGCTGGTCGCATGGCTATGGTTGGCTGACGCCATCGGAGCGACGGTTCCGCTGCCGCCTCGGATATGTGTGCTGCTGTTCGGGCTGACTCTCGCCTTGGTCCTTTGCACGCCGGCGGTGTACCTGATGTATGACGCGACCTCCATCGAGCACAGACGCTTGCTCACCTGGATGATGCGGGCCGGCGGAGGCTTGGCGATCCTGCCTGTCTCGCTCGCGGTGGTGGTGGGGGTATGGGGGCAGAAGATGGTCCGGCCGGACGTTCGGCCGGTACGGGCCGCGCTAATTATGTCGCTCGCCTTGTTTGCAATGGGTGGTTTGATCGGTTTTGCGATCAAGGGCTCCGACGTCCGCATCCCGGCGCACTACCACGGATGCATCGTGGGCGTAACGCTCGCTTTCATGGGCCTGGCCTACCACCTGCTCCCTCGTCTGGGCTTTGGCGCTCCCATCTCCCGACTCGCCGCGCTGCAGCCGGTCATCTATGGCATCGGGCAGTTGCTGCACATCAGCGGCCTGGTGTGGTCCGGGGGCTATGGCGTGCAGCGCAAAGTTGCGGGCGCGGCACAGGTCCTGGGGAGCGCCCAGGAAGTCGCAGGCATGGCATTGATGGGATTGGGCGGGTTGATCGCGATCGTTGGGGGCCTGTTGTTCGTGGTGGTCGTGATTAGGTCGCTGAGCCGCCGACGGAAGCGGCAAGCGCATGATCGATGAGCTGACGCTCGACGTGCGGTGGCTGGAGGCACCCGAGCCCTTCGAGCGGGTGGTCAGCGCGCTCGAAACGCTTCCTCCAGGAGGCGTAGTACGCGTGCTCATTCACCGCGAGCCCCATCCCCTGTATCGCTGGCTGGCGCGCGAGGGCTATCACTATCAGTCGCGCTTCGATCCAGAGGGCTGGTTCGAGATCCACATCACTCACTAGCGGCAAGAGCGCACAGCGCCCGCCTCGCGCTATCCTGCAGCCCGTCATGGACTACTCGACGCTCAGGCTCCTGCACGCGGGCAGCGCCGTCGTGAGCCTGACGTTGTTCATTGTTCGCGGCGCGTGGATGATGTCGGCCCCACAGCGTTTGCAGCGGCGATGGGCAAAGATTGTGCCCCATATCGTCGACACGGTGCTGCTGGTCTCCGCGCTCGCGTTGATCTGGCAGCTCGGCGGTGTGCGGACGCTTGGGACGCAAACCTGGCTGCTTGCAAAGATCGTAGCGTTGCTCCTTTACATCGTATTAGGGAGCGTCGCTCTCAAGCGCGGTCGGACGCTCAGAACGCGCGTGATTGCGTTCTTTGCCGCGATCGCGGTATTCGGCTACATCGTTTCTGTGGCAATCGCGAAGTCACCGTACGGATTCATCAGCTGGCTGTAGCCGAGGACACAGATGGACGACCGGATTCTCGCACGCGTGCTGCACATGCTGGGCGTGGTGCTTTGGATCGGCGGGGTAGCGATGGTTACGACCGTATTGCTGCCCGCGACGCGGCGTTTCAAGGCGCCTGAAGAGCGCGTGCAATTCTTCGAGCGGATCGAAAGTGGATTCGCGGGGCAGGCACGCTGGACCGTGCTGATAACAGGGCTCTCCGGCTTCTACCTCGTTTATGTGCTCGATGCCTGGGACCGGTTCCGGCACGCCACGTACTGGTGGATGCACGCGATGGTGCTGCTATGGG
>DASPUW010000062.1:0-4801 GCA_035622675.1 Burkholderiales bacterium
GTAGCTGCGTGATGCGCTCCAAGGTCCACCCGATGAAGCGCGTGGCGAGCCTCGTGCGTGAGCACCTGGAGGGCATCGCGGCTTGGGCCCAGACGCGCCAGACCAACGGCTTCCTGGAAGCGCTTAACGGACTGTTCCAAGCCGCCAAGCGCCGCGCCCGGGGCTTCACTCGCATGTCCACCATCCGCACGGTCATCTTCCTGATCGCCGGAAAGCTCGACTTTCGCCTCATCAATCCTCATGCCCTACAACCCACTTGAAATTCAACAGAGCCCTTGAAAAGGAGGGGAAAAAAAGATTTCTCTCCCCTCCTCTCCGAGGAGGGGTGCCCACCCAGTGGGCGGGGTGGTGTGAGGTGCGCTTGCAATACGCGCGTCAAGTAACTGTAACTCACCTGACATGAGCGCGACTTAGTCTCACGCAGCGCAACGCTGGTGGAACGCGATTTGCAATGCGCGCGGCAATGACCTCCGTTCCATCCAGCCATGATGACAGGTGTCGCTCTGAAGACGACCGCGGCCAAACTTGCCCATAGCTTCGACCAGACGATCTTCCAAGCCATCTATTCCCGTTCGCTCGTCTACAACGCCTGCTGGGAAGATCCTGCCGTAGACCGGCAGGCGCTGCACATCACCTCTGAAGATACGCTGCTGGTCATTACCAGTGCCGGCTGCAACGTGCTGGACTACGCGCTGCTCGGTCCGTGCCGCCTCCACGCAGTCGATGCCAACCCGCGCCAGACGGCGCTGCTGGAGCTCAAGCTTGCGGCGATCCGTCGTCTGACCTACGGCGATTTCTTCGCGGCGTTCGGGCGCGGTCACCATCCGCAGTTCCGCGATCTCTATCACAGCCTGCTGCGTCCCGATCTGTCGCCTTTCGCGCAGCAATACTGGGATCGCAACTGGGACTGGTTCAGCCAGCGCGACGCGCGCGACACCTTCTACTTCTTCGGTCTGGCGGGTATGGTCGCACGCGCTTTTCGCGGCTACCTGCGGCTGCGGCCGAAATTGCGCGAGGCGCTGGAAGGGTTGCTCGAGCAGCGATCGCTGGAGGGGCAGCGCACCATCTACCGCGAGCAGGTCGCGCCGCTGTTGTGGGGAAGGCACGTCAATTGGGCTCTGTCGCGGCAGATCGTCATGTCCATGCTGGGGGTGCCTCGCACACAGCGCAAGGAAGTGGAGCGTCAGCATGTCGACGGCATTCCTGGCTTCGTGCGGCAGGCGGTGGATTATGTCGCGTGTGAGCTGCCGCTCGAGAAGAACTACTTCTGGCAGCTCTACTTCCGCGGCCACTACGCCCCGGGCTGCTGCCCGGAATACCTCACCGAGCAGGGTTTCCTCGCGCTGAAGAGCGGCCTGGCGGAGCGCATCGTCACACACACGACCACCGTCACTCAGTTTCTCCGAAATACGGATGAGCGCATCAGCCGCTTCGTGCTGCTCGATCATATGGACTGGATGAGCTCGCACTATCCCGAAGCTTTGGCCGAGGAGTGGGACGCCATTCTTCATCGCGCCACACCGGGGGCGCGGGTGCTTTTCCGCAGCGCTCATGCGCGGCCGGATTACCTCGGAGGCGTGAGCGTACGCCACGCGGGACGCGTGCGGCCGCTGCTGGAAATGCTGCGCTTTTACCCCGAGTGGGCGAGCGAGCTGACCGAGCGAGACCGTGTGCATACCTACGGCGGCTTTCATATCGCCGATCTGGAGGCAGCCGCGTGAACCTGGTGGCCGAAGCGCGCGTGCTGCTCGCGCTGGCGCGAGGTGCGGCGCGCGACGGCTCGCACGCGCAGCGGCTGCAGCGCTTTTATGCGCCACAGGCCGACGCCTACGACGCCTTTCGCGAGCGGCTGCTCCATGGACGGCGTGAGCTTGTTGATCTGCTGCCTACCCCTGCTGGCGGGCATCTGGTAGAGCTCGGCGCCGGCACCGGGCGGACTCTGGAGTTTTTCGGCCTGCGGCTGGCGCAGCTGGCCACGGTCGAGGCGGTCGATCTGTGCCCTGCGCTGCTCGATGTTGCCCGGCAGCGGCTGGCAAGCTGGCCGAACGCCCGCGTAGTCGAGGCCGATGCCAGCCGCTATCGGCCGTCGCAGCCGGTCGACGCAGCGTATTTCTCGTACGCGCTGACGATGATCCCGGATTGGCGTGCGGCGATCGACAACGCACTCGCCATGCTCCGGCCGGGCGGCGTGCTGGGAGCCGTCGACTTCCATCTGCCGCACGCGGATACGGAAGGGCGCGTGCGGACCTCGACTCGCGTCAGCCGCTTCTCGCAGGCATGGTTCGCTCACGACGGCGTGCATCTTTCGCGTGAGCACCTTCCTCATCTGCGCGCTTGCCTGGCGACCGAGATCTGTCTGGAGCGAATGGCGCCGGTCCCCTATCTGCCGGGGCTGCGCGTGCCGTACTACATTTTCGTGGGGCGCAAACTGCGCTGAAGGAGCCCGCCATGGCCGAGGTCCGCTCCATCTTCCTGTCCGATATCCACCTCGGAGCGCGTGGCTGCCAGGCGCATCAGCTCCTCGACTTTCTGCGCGAGTATGACTCGCAGCACATGTTCCTGCTCGGCGACATCATCGACTTCTGGGCCATGAGCCACCGCGGCATCTACTGGACAGCGCCGATGAACACCTTCGTGCAGAAGATCCTGAAGCGCGCGCGGCACGGGACGCAGGTCGTGTTCGTCCCGGGCAACCATGACGAAGCGCTGCGCGAATACGTGGGCAGCACCTTCGGCGACATCGCCGTGCATCGCGAGTACGTCCACACCGCTGCCGACGGGCGCCGCTACTTCCTGCTGCACGGTGACGAGTTCGATGTCGTGACCAAGTACCACAAGTGGCTCGCGATACTCGGCGATCACACTTACGCCTTTCTGGTCCGCCTCAACATGGTCTTGTCCTGGGTGCGGCGCAGCCTCGGAATCGCCGGTTACTGGTCGCTCGCGAGCTACGCCAAGCACAAGGTGAAGACGGCCGTCAGCTTCATCTCCGATTTCGAGGAATGCGTCGTGCGCAGCGTGAAGGATCGTGGCCTGGACGGCGTGATTTGCGGACACATCCACTCGGCCACCATCAAGCCCATCGACGGTGTGGTGTACATCAACTGCGGCGACTGGGTGGATAGCTGCACGGCAGTCGTCGAGCACTTTGATGGCCGCATGGAGCTGGTGCACTGGGGAGCGGCAGGACCGCCCGCAGCGCAGACCGCCAGTCGCGCGGTGCAGGCCGAGCCGCAGCTGGCCGATTAGCATCCCTCACCCCAACCCTCTCCCGCAGGGGGAGAGGGAGCGCATCATGCTTATGTCGGCGGGAGCGCTGCTGCGGGCGCGCGCGCGGGATCATGAAGTTGCACCCGGACGGCGGGAGCGGGCACGAGCTCGGGATGCAGGGCGTGCGCGAGCATCTCCAGGCTGTCGACGAGGCGCGGCCCCGGGCGGCTGAAATACGTATTGCCGTCGGCAACGAAGACACGCCCTTCGCGCACCGCGCGCAGATTTTCCCACTCCGGCTTGCCCGCGAGCGGAGCCATCTCCTTCAGCACCCGCTCCACCCCGAAGCCGCAGCACGCGAGCACGATTACCTCAGGATCGGCGCGCCGGATTTCCTCCCAGCTCACGCGCCGCGAGGGCTCGCCCTTGCGCCCGATCGTCTCTACCGCGCCGGCGAGCTCCACGAGCTCCGGATTCCAATGCCCGCCGCAGAACGGCGGCTCGGTCCACTCCATCAGGAAGCACTTCGGGCGCCGCGGCGCACGAGCGACGAGAGAAGCCACAGAGGCAACCCGCCGCTCCAGGCCCGCAATCACCGGTTGGGTCCGTTCCGGCACGCCTGCGGCCTGGGCGACGAGCCGGATATCCCCGTACAGATCGGCCAGGCGTTTTGGTTCCAGATTGATCAGGCGCGGGCGTTTCGCCAGGGTCGCCGCATAGGCGGCCACGGACCCATAGTTGACCGCGCACACGTCACACAGCTGCTGGGTCAGGATGACGTCGGGGCGCAGCTCGCGGATCAGCTCCCCGTTCAGGGTGTAGAGAGTGCCGCGCGCAGCGAGCGTCTCTCGCACCCAGGCGTCAATTGCGGAGCTGGGCAGATCGGCGCCATGGATCTCGCAATGCGTGACGCGTGGGCGGTCGCAGATCTCCTCGGGGAAGTCGCACTCGTGGGAGATCCCGACCAGTTGATCCGCCAACCCCAGCGCCGCGACGATTTCCGTCGCCGACGGCAGCAGCGAGACTATGCGCATGCTGCTGCTCCTTCAGCGAGCTCGAAGTCTGCAAAGACGAAGCCATCGCGCTCGACGATCGCGCCGGAACGCAAAGCGACAGGCCGGTCAAACATGGGTCCGGCGCAGCAGAACGTGTGGAATTCGCCGTTCTCGCCGCAGGGATCGACCCCTGCCGGGAGCCGCTCCAGCAGGGACTCATCGAACGTCTGCCCGGCAAATTCGCGCGCAAGATGTCTCGGATCGACGGTCGTGAGCACGGCACTCAGCCCCGCGGCGATCATCTCGCGCGAAAGTGCGGCCGTGTCGGCGCCCCAGAGTGGGAAAAGCGGTGTGATGCCGCTGCCAGCCAGTTGCTTTTCGCGGTACGCGCGGATTTCCGCGAGGAACAGATCGCCAAACGCCATGTGGGTGATCTCGTCGCTGCGTGCGGATTGCATGAACTCGGCCATGATCCGCTCGTATTGCGCGTTGGAGCACGGGTGCGGCAGCGCTATCCAGCTCAGCGGCAATCCCGCAGCTCGCGCCTGAGCCTCAGTCAGCTCGCGCCGGACGCCGTGCATCGCGACGCGGTCGAA
>DASPUW010000063.1:0-10696 GCA_035622675.1 Burkholderiales bacterium
CCCTGGCGGCCAGAACGACCGCGCAGCTGATTGTCCACCCGGCGAGATTCATGGCGCTCAGTGCCAACGATATGCAGACCGCCCACAGAGATAACCTGTTCATGCAACCCCTGCCAACGCTCCCTCGCCTCCGCGATGCGCCTCGTCCTGGTCGATTCGTCCAGTGACGCGTCAGCCTTGATCTGATTGATCTCCGGGTCGGGATTACCGCCGAGCACAATGTCGGTACCGCGGCCCGCCATGTTGGTGGCGATCGTGATCATCTTCGGCTGGCCTGCCTGCACCACGATCTCGGCTTCGCGTGCATGCTGCTTGGCGTTCAATACTTGGTGCGGCAGCTTCTCCTTGGTGAGCAGTCCCGACAGCAGCTCGGAGTTCTCGATGGACGTGGTGCCAACGAGCACCGGCTGGCCGCGCTTGAAGCAGTCCTTGATGTCGTAGATTACAGCGTGATAGCGCTCCCGTGCGGTCTTGAACACCTGATCCATGCGATCGTCTCGGATCATTGTCATGTGCGTGGGAATGACTACCGTCTCCAGGTTGTAGATCTGCTGGAACTCATACGCTTCCGTGTCGGCCGTGCCAGTCATCCCGGCGAGCTTCTTGTACATACGGAAATAGTTCTGGAACGTGATGGAGGCAAGGGTCTGGTTCTCACGCTGGATCTTCACGCCCTCCTTCGCCTCAACCGCCTGATGCAGCCCGTCCGACCAGCGGCGCCCGGGCATAAGCCGGCCGGTGAACTCATCGACTATGATGATTTCGTCGTTCTGTGCCACGTAGTGCTGGTCGCGGTGATAGAGATGGTGCGCCCGGAGAGCGGCGTACAGGTGATGCATCAGCGTGATATTTGCGGCGTCATACAGACTGCTGCCTTCGGGCAGGAGGCCAGCGCGGGTGAGCATTTCTTCGGCGTGCTCATGTCCGGCCTCGGTCAGCAGCACCTGATGCGCTTTTTCGTCCACGCTGAAATCGCCGGGGCCGTTCTCCTGCGCCTGTCGCGTGAGTTTCGGCACAAGAGCATCGATCTTGTAGTACAGGTCCGTGGTGTCGTCGGCCTGCCCGGAAATGATCAGCGGCGTGCGCGCTTCATCGATCAGAATCGAATCCACCTCATCGACGATGGCATAGGTGAGCCTGCGCTGAACTCGGTCCACAACCTGGTAGACCATGTTGTCGCGCAGATAGTCGAAGCCAAACTCGTTGTTGGTGCCGTAGGTGATGTCGGCTGCGTAGGCCTGCTGTTTGCTGGCGTGATCCATCTGGGACAGATTCACGCCCACGCTCAGGCCGAGAAAGGCGTAAATGTTGCCCATCCAGGCGGCGTCGCGGCTGGCCAGATAGTCGTTCACGGTGACAACGTGAACCCCTGTGCCGGCCAGTGCATTCAAGTAGGCCGGAAGCGTCGCCACCAGTGTCTTGCCCTCGCCAGTGCGCATCTCGGCGATCTTGCCGTAGTGCAGAGCCATGCCACCGATGAGCTGGACGTCGAAATGGCGCATGTTCAGCGTGCGCCTACCCGCCTCCCGCACGACGGCGAATGCATCGGGCAGGATCTGGTCCAGCGTCTCCCCGCTGGCCACGCGCTGCTTGAGCTCGTCGGTTTTGGCCCGTAGCTCAGCGTCGCTTAGGGTTTCGATGCGCGGTTCCAGGGCGTTGATGGCCCGGACCGTGTGCATGTATCTCTTGATCAGCCGCTCGTTCCGGCTGCCAAAGATCTTTCTGAGCAAGGTGGCTATCATCGCGTGTGCGTGAGTCGGGCTCCGTGTCGGCGCATCGTGAGTTGCGGCCCGGACGCACAAAAAGCAAGAGGGGCGAGAGGCCTTGCCGAGGCCTCTCACCCCTCACGCGGCATTCTTTGCGGCGTTAGCCGGGCATCCGCAGGAAGCGCGCGGGGTTCTGCGCTACTCCCCTGTGACGCACCTCGAAGTGCAGGTGGGCCCCTGTGGACCGGCCCGTATTGCCGACCTCCGCGATGCGGCCTCCGCGGAGCACCACGTCGCCCACCTTGACTAGCATCTTCGAGGTGTGGGCGTAGCGCGTCACCAAGTCGTTGCCGTGATCAATCTCAACCATATTACCATACTGCGGGTGAACCCCCGCGAAGATGACCACGCCCCCGGCAGCGGCCAGAACCGGTGTGCCTTCCTCGGCCATGAAATCGACCCCTTCATGGAAAGCGTTCAATCCGGTAAAAGGGTCGATGCGCCAGCCAAAATTCGAAGAGTAGAAGCCGCCTTCGGTCGGCATGCCGCTAGGCATCAGCTGACGTTTGGCACTGTCCTCGGTAAGCATGGACTCGAGCACACGCAGCTTGTCGGTGCGATCCTCCAAATCCTTTGACAGCTTGTCCAGGGTGATGCCGAGATCCTTCATCGACAACTCAGTGCTGGGCAAGCTGGACTCAGCTCCGCCCCGCCCGGGCACACGGTCGAACATGAAGTCTTGCGGCTTGAGTCTAGCGACCTTGGTCAAGCGCTCTCCCAGAGCATCCACGCGTAGCAAGCGCGCTTGCAGTTCGCCCACTTTGGAAGCCATTGTGTTAAGGCTGTCGCGCAAATAGGTCTGCATGCGCTCGTTTTCCTGGGCCTGAAGGCTCACGAGCAAAGAGCGCAGGTAGGGACTGTCGTTTACGATTGCGTAGCGCAGCGAGAAATAGTGGAGCAGAACTGCCAGAGAGATAATCGCGAGAAATGCACCCATCATCAGCATAGACAATTGCGGCGCACCAAGCGTGAACGTTCGCGCCTTCGATGATGAGCTGGAAACTAGAATGATGTTCACGTTTCCCCCTGACACGCCTGGATTGTCCCTGTGAACAGCCCAGTTATCGGCTCCCTGCTTTGCTCCTTGAGGGAGCTACAAGCAAGTCTTGTGCAGGTCAAACACCTTATCGCGCTGCAGCAGATCTATGCCGGGTCGGTTCCCCGGGATTTGGCCAAGAAGAGCAGAGTGGCCTATGAGCGATCGGGAGCCGTGGTGGTCATCGCAGACACCAGCGCGGTCGCAACCAAGCTGAAGCAACTCGCGCCCCGAATTGTTGACAAAATTGTTAAATTCGCACCGGAGGTTACTTCAATCCAACTCGAAGTGCAAGTGACGCGGGCGAACGACGCAGGGCTCAGGCGACCGGCGCGGATTGGACCGCGTGGGCGGTCGAGTTGGTTGGAGCTACGCGATGCGTTGCCCTCGTCTCCCTTGCGCAACGCCGTAGCGACGCTGCTGCAACGCGGCAGCGGATCAGGCGACGAGCACCAACCGTTCGACGGCGAGGAATGAGAGCACGATCAACAGCAGGATCGAGCTATACCTCAAGACCTGCCAGCTGAAGCGAAGCCAGCGCCGGTCCTGGGTGACAAGATAAACAACCAGTGACGCGCCGACCGCGATCAGCGCCAGAAAACCGGCGAGCCGAAGGACGACGCCCGTCATTCCCCGCTGCCAAGAAGCGACTCGTTACCGCTGACGCCAGGAGCTACTCTGGTCCGCGTCAGGCGTATTGCAACTGCGCATTGAGAAACGCCGGCGCTTCCTCCTGGTTCTCGAAGCTCACCAGCTCCCAGGCAGGCTTCTTCGCGAGCACAGCGCGCGCTAGCTTGTTGTTGAGCGCGTGTCCTGACTTGTGCGCGCTGAACGCGCCTATCACAGGATGGCCAAGCAGGTAGAGGTCGCCCATCGCGTCCAACACCTTGTGCTTGACGAACTCGTCCTCATAACGCAGACCATCCGCGTTCAGCACTCGGAACTCGTCCATCACGACAGCGTTGTCCAGACTCCCACCCAATCCCAGTCCCTGGGCACGCATGGTCTCGACATCCTGCATGAACCCGAAGGTTCGAGCCCGCGCAATCTCCTTGACATAGGAGGTAGTGGCAAAGTCGACTTGGATCCGCTGACTCGCCTGCTGGAAGACCGGGTGACGGAATGCGATGCTGAAATCCATGCGAAAGCCGACATGGGGTTCGAAGCGGGCCCATTTGTCTCCATCCCTGACTTCGACCGTCTCGAGCATGCGGATGAAGCGTTTCGGCGCGCTCTGCTCTTCGATCCCAGCCGATTGGATGAGGAACACAAAGGGTCCTGCGCTGCCGTCCATGATCGGAACCTCGCCGGCCGTCACGTCGACATAAGCGTTGTCCACTCCGAGGCCAGAAAAAGCCGACATGAGATGCTCGACGGTCGCAACCCGGACGCCATCACGCTCCAAGCAACAGGAGAGTCGGGTATCGCCGACGCGCAACGCGGAAGCAGGAATGTCAACCGGCTGCGTCAGATCGGTGCGTCTGAACACGATGCCGGTGTCGACGGCTGCTGGACGCAGACTCAAGTACACCTTCTGGCCGGTATGCAAACCCACGCCGGTAGCGCGAACGACGTTTTTCAATGTGCGCTGACGAATCATGGGGCCGGCTCAGAACTCGAAGCTAAGGGATTGATTTGTAAGTATACACATTTTAGCAATCTCTGCGCAACTCACGCGCATTGTTGTGCCGCAGCAGGTTACAAGCAAGACCTTGGCTGCTACAGCGGTAACCGTCTAGTCCGCCTGCTTACGCAGGAACGCCGGGATGTCCAGCAATTCGACGCCGGACTGGCGCATCGCCTCGACCGTAGATTCCCGGTTTCTGCGCCGCATGACAGCCGGGGCTTCGAGCTGACCGTAGTCCACGACCTGAGCGGCCACGCTGAGATCCGTGCCCGTCTTGACCACCGTCAACGGCTTCGGCTGATTCCGGCTCGCTGCACCTCCCCCCAGTCCGGTAGCCACAACTGTGACACGCAGATTGTCGGTCATCTCCTCGTCGATCACCGTTCCGACGATTACGGTGGCATCCTCGGCAGTGAAGCCGCGAACCGTTGTCATTACGTCATTCACCTCCTTCATCTTTAGGCTGGCGCTCGCGGTGATGTTGACGAGGACTCCGCGTGCACCGGCGAGGTTGACATCTTCCAGCAGCGGGCTCGCCACCGCTTGCTGCGCGGCCGCGGTCGCACGCTGTGCACCTGCGGCGATGGCCGAACCCATCATGGCCATTCCCATCTCCGACATCACGGTCCGCACGTCGGCGAAATCCACGTTGATCATGCCAGGGCAGTTGATGACCTCCGCGATACCGGCTACAGCGCCGTGCAGCACCCCATTCGCAGCTTTGAAAGCGTCGAGCATGCTGACCTCCTCGCCGAGCACCTGCATCAGCTTCTCGTTCGGGATCACGATCAGTGAGTCCACGTGCTTGGTCAGCGCTTCCAGCCCATCCTGTGCGACACGCAAACGCTTGCCCTCGAACGCGAAAGGCTTGGTGACCACTGCGACGGTCAGAATTCCAAGCTCACGCGCAACCTCCGCCACCACCGGGGCCGCTCCAGTGCCAGTCCCGCCGCCCATGCCGGCAGTCAGAAACAGCATGTCAGCACCCTCGATCAGTTCGATAATCCGTTCCCGATCCTCGACCGCTGCCTGCCGCCCAACCTCCGGATTGGCGCCGGCGCCCAGTCCCTTGGTGACACTCGCCCCCAACTGGAGCAGCGTCTTGGCCCGGTTGCGCGAGAGCGCCTGCGCATCGGTGTTCGCACAGACAAATTCCACACCCTCGACACCCATCGCGATCATATGATCGACGGCGTTACCGCCGCAGCCGCCTACGCCCACGACCTTGATGACTGCCTCTTGCGGAACTGCATCCACGAGCTCGAACATGCCTGTCTCCTCTTCGATCATATGAATGGAACCAACTCCGTTTGCCTAGATCCGATCAATTGCCTCAGCGCTGGCGTGCCCATCTAGAAGTTCCCCTGCACCCAAGTCCTCATCCTCTGGAATACATGCCTGAAGGACGCGCTGTGCATGCGCACGATCTGCTCGCGCTGATGCACTGACAGTCCAGCGACGAGCAACCCGACTACCGTGGAGTAGCGCGGATTGCGCACGACCTCGGCGAGCGTCCCCGTATAGTTGGGTGTCCCCACTCGCACGGGCATGTGGAAGATCTCTTCACCCAGCTCCACCATCCCCTGCATCACGCTGCTGCCACCAGTGATGACGATGCCCGAAGACAGCAGCTCTTCGAAGCCGCTGCGCCGGAGCTCCGCCTGGATCAATGAATACAGCTCCTCGACACGCGGCTCGATGACTTCCGCCAGAGTCTGACGCGAGAGCTGACGGGAGGCGCGCTCTCCCACGCCCGGCACTTCGACCGTCTGGTTGGGGTCGGCCAGCTCGCGAAGCGCGCACCCGAAGCGATTCTTCACTTCCTCGGCGTCTTTGGTCGGCGTGCGCAGCGCCATTGCGATGTCGTTGGTAATCTGATCGCCGGCGATCGGGATCACGGCGGTGTGACGGATCGCTCCCTGCGTAAACACGGCGACGTCGCTAGTACCGCCGCCGATGTCGACCAGGCAAACCCCCAGGTCCTTTTCATCCTCCGACAGCACAGCCATGGCTGAAGCCAGCGGCTGAAGGATCAAGTCCTGCACCTCCAAGCCGCAGCGGCGCACGCACTTCATGATGTTCTGCGCGGCGGACACGGCCCCGGTCACGATATGCACCTTCACTTCCAGCCGCACACCGTTCATGCCGAGCGGTTCGCGGACGTCCTCCTGCCCATCGATGATGAACTCCTGGTTGAGGGTGTGCAGAATCTGCTGGTCGGTTGGAATGTTGACCGCTTTGGCTGTTTCGATTACGCGGTCGACATCGAGCTGGCCGACCTCGCGCTCCTTGATCGCGACCATGCCGTGCGAGTTGAAGCTCTTGATGTGGCTGCCCGCGATGCCGGTGAACACTTCGCGAATCTTGCAGTCCGCCATCAGCTCCGCCTCCTCCAGTGCGCGCTGGATGGCGTTGACGGTAGATTCGATGTTGACTACGACGCCCTTCTTCAGTCCGCGCGAGCGATGGCTGCCGTAGCCGATGATGTCGAAGCCTCCCTCGGGTTTGATCTCCGCCACCATGGCGACGATCTTGGAGGTCCCGATGTCGAGGCCGACAATAAGATCGCTGCTGTCCTTGGGTTTGTTCATTGGTTGTTTGCGTTCCTCATGCACCAGGCGCGTGTGGTGCGCCGTTGTGGATGGCAAATCCGTTGGAATATCTCAGATCGATGCGTTTCGGCTGCCCGGACAGACGCTCCAAGGCGCGCGGGTAAGCGGCGACGAGACGCCGCAGCTTTTCTTCTATCTGCCCGCGCCCGAGCTCCAGCACGGTTCCATCGTCGAGCTTGAGCTGCCAAGCCCTCCGCTCGGACAGCAGCACTTGGACAGGACGTTTACCAAGCGGCTCCAACAAGCTACTGAACATCAGATAGCGCCGAGTCACCTCGGTAGCAGTTCCGTCGGGCGCGCTAAACACCGGAAGAGCTTCGTTCGTGGCCGCCTCGAACAGCTCACCGTACGTGTTGACCAGCGCGTCTTCGTGCCAGCGCGCGAGTGCGACATGCTCCTCGATCTGGATATCCAGGCGGTCGGGCCATTCACGTCGCACGAGCACATGTCTCACCCACGGCAGCTTCTGCAGACTGCGTCGCGCAGCCTCCAGGTCGAGTGTGAAGAAATTGCCCTTCAGCCGCCCATCGATAACGGCGCGCACCTGCTCCGGGGTGGTATGCGCAATTCGCCCGCTGACTTGCATTTCCCGCAAGGGGAAGATCGGCAGGCGCACAATGGCGATGAGCGCCCAGTAAACAAGGAGCAGCGCAGCTATCCCGTACAGGCCTGTGGCCAAACGGTTCAGATGTCGATGGTTATCCCACATGGGCCAGCTCCAGGATGCGCACGACGAGCTGCTCGAAGGAAAGCCCGGCAACCTTTGCCGCCATCGGCACCAAGCTGTGGCTGGTCATGCCTGGCGAGGTGTTCATCTCGAGCAGCGACACCGATCCGTCCGCGCGTCGAATCAGATCACCCCTGCCCCATCCGCTGCAGCCCAGTGCTCGAGCCGAGCGCATGACGAGATCCTGAATGCGCTGTTCCTCGGCGGCCGCCAGTCCGCACGGGCAAACGTATTTGGTTTCATCGCTGAAATATTTGTTCTGGTAGTCGTAGTTGCCCTGTGGCGCCTCGATCCGGATGAGTGGGAGCGCCTGGTCGCCGACGAAACCAGCAGTCAATTCCTCGCCTTCGACAAATTCCTCCGCGAGGACCAGTGGGTCATACGTCGCCGCATGCTGATAGGCGGCCGCCAGCTCGTGAGCCTTGGCCACCTTCGTCAGCCCGAGGGTCGATCCTTCATGCGCGGGCTTGACGATCAGTGGCAAGCCCAGCCTTGCCGCTACCGCAGACCAGTTGCTGTCCGCAGAAACGACTTCGTGATGCGGAGTCGGCAGGTCGCTCGCCAGCCAGATGAGCTTCGTCCGCACCTTATCCATGCACAAAGCTGAAGCCATGACACCGCTGCCCGTATAGGGGATGCCCATCATCTCGAGGGCACCTTGTACCGTCCCGTCCTCGCCGTAGCGGCCGTGCAGCGCGATGAACACACGCTCGAAGCCTTCGTGCTTGAGCTCACCCAATTCCCGCTGGGCCGGATCGAACGCATGGGCATCGACCCCAGCGTTGCGCAGTCCCTCCAGCACGTTCTGACCCGACATCAGTGAGATCTCCCGTTCCGCGGACTTGCCTCCGAGCAGAACGGCGACCTTGCCGAACGTGCGGCCCGCCACTGTGGTCTGCGTCCTGGCCATCGCTTTACGCTCTCTCGCCGATGATGCGCACCTCACGCTCGAGGCGCACCCCGCAGCGCTCCCACACCGTCAGCTGCACTTTGTCGATCAAAGCTTCGATGTCCGCCGCGCTGGCATTGCCGGTGTTGACGATGAAATTGGCGTGCTTTGCCGACACCGCAGCCCCGCCGATCGCAAAGCCCTTCAAGCCGCACGACTCGATCAGGCGTGCCGCGTAGTCGCCTGGAGGATTGCGGAACACCGAGCCCGCATTCGGCCGATCTAGAGGTTGCGTGGCAATACGCCGCTCCAACAACTCCCGGATTGCACGGCGCGAGTCGTCAGGCTCACCGCGCTGCAACTTGAACCAGGCGGCGGCAAACCAGTAGGCCGGCTTGGCTGACGTGCGCGGGTCCCTCGCGTCTGCTCGCAAGGCGACGTGGCGATAGCCCACATCGAACTGATCCGGGCTGCAGCGCACCAGCTCCCCGTCGAAACGCAGGCACAAAACCGAGTCGACGATGTCCCAGGTTTCCGATCCGTAGCAGCCGGCGTTCATCGCCAGCGCACCACCCACGGTTCCGGGTATCCCGGCGAGAAATTCGCCGCCGCGCAAACCATGAGTCGCACAGAAGCGCGCGACTTTCGCCCCGGCAACTCCAGTTTCGGAATAAACCATGTCAGACCCCGACGGCTGGCTGTCGAGGCGGATCTTGTTCAATGCGCCATGCGTGAAAACCACAGTACCTCGCAAACCTGCATCCCGAACCAGGAGATTGCTGCCCAGTCCGACTATGTATAGCGGCTCAGCCGGCGGAATCGTCCGGACGAACGCGACCAGGTCATCCAGGCAACGCGGGAAATACGCGCGCTCGGCAGCCCCGCCCACACGCCAGCTTGTGTGCTTGCGCATCGGCTCGTTCGATCTCAGTTCGCCGCCTGGCCCCTCGCGGGTCATGCGGTCAACGTCAGCCATGTCCATGCGCAGCCGCCTGCATGTTGCCGCCCGGTCTCGGCTTCGACGCAAGCGCGCCCGCCACCGTACCGATCGAGCCGGCCCCCATGGTGACTACCACGTCACCCGCGCGTACGACATCCAGAATGGCCTGCGCCATGTCCGTGATCTGCTCAACGAAAATGGGCTCGACCTTGCCCGCCACGCGGACCGCCCGCGCCAGCGCACGTCCATCGGCAGCCACAATCGGCACCTCGCCGGCCGGATACACTTCAGCCAAAAGCAACACGTCGACTGACGAGAGCACACGCACGAAGTCCTCGAACACGTCTCGTGTGCGCGTGTAGCGATGCGGCTGGAAGGCCAGCACCACGCGACGACCTGGGAACGCACCTCGCACGGCAGCCAGCGTCGCGTCCATCTCGGCCGGGTGATGGCCGTAGTCGTCGACCAGCGTGAACCCGCCTCGGGCCAGCGCTACCTCGCCGAAGCGCTGGAAGCGGCGGCCGACACCCTTGAACTCAGCCAGCGCACGTGCGATAGCCCCTTCTGGCGCCTGCAATTCGACGCCGACGGCCACCGCTGCGAGCGCATTCTGGACGTTGTGCAGGCCGGGAAGATTGAGCGCGAGCTGCAGCGACTTGCCGGGAAGACCGTTGGTCTTGACGTGTGCAGTGAAGCGCATGCGCCCTTGCTCATGGCGGATGCCGGTAGCACGCACCTGCGCATGCTCGGATAAACCGTATGTAGTGATGGGCTTCGTGACCAATGGCATGATCGCCCGCACGTTCGGGTCGTCGACGCAGAGCACCGCCATCCCATAGAAGGGCAGGCGCTGCACGAAGTCGAGGAAGGCCTGCCGGAGCCGACCGAAATCGTGGCCGTACGTCTCCATATGGTCGGCGTCAATGTTGGTGACCACCGCTAGAACGGGCTGGAGATGCAAAAACGAGGCATCCGACTCGTCGGCTTCGACCACGATGAACTCGCCCTTGCCCAGCTTGGCGTGGGATCCAGCGGCCTCCAACCGACCGCCGATCACGAAGGTCGGATCCATGCCCGCCTCGGCCAGCACGCTGGCGAC
>DASPUW010000064.1:0-2068 GCA_035622675.1 Burkholderiales bacterium
CCGCTGGCGGGGGAGGGTAGGGTGGGGGTGGGCTCGAGCGCCAGCGCATCCTCCTTGAGCTTGACGTGGTTTACCTTGCCAGTGCCGAGCAGCGGGATCGCCGGCACGCAGATCACCCTGCGCGGCACCGCGATCTCGGGCCAGCCCAGTGACCGCGCGGACTGCTGCAGGCGTTCGCGGTTAAGGGCGGGGTCGGTAGTGAACAGCACCACGGTCTCCCCGCGCTGAGCGTCCGGCCTGGACGAAGCGGCGTGCTGGAATGCGGGCGAAGCCTCCGCTGCCATCTTCTCGACCACCTCGAGTGAGATCATCTCGCCGGCGACCTTCGCGAAGCGCTTGACGCGCCCCACGATGAAGAGGAATCCATCGGCATCGATCTCCACGATGTCGCCGGTCTCGTACCAGCCCGGGCCCAGCTCGGATTTCGGCGGCTGGATGACCCCGGGCTTGTCGTAATACAGATAGCCTAGCATCACGTTCGGCCCGCGCAGATGCAGCACGCCGCCGCGCTCAATGCCAGGCACCGGCACCAGCCTGGCTTCCAGGCCGGGCAGCAGTTGGCCCACGCTGCCCGTCCGGCTCGCCATCGGGGTGTTGACTGACACCACCGGCGCCGTCTCCGTCACGCCGTATCCCTCGTAGATGCGCATCCCGAATTTCTCGAACCACAGATCCCGCACCGGCGGAGACAGCTTCTCGGCCCCGGCCACCACGTAGCGCAGTCGGTAGAAGTCGTACGGATGCGCGAAGCGCGCGTATTGCCCGAGGAACGTGCTGGTGCCAAACAGCACGCTGCAGGAGCGGTCGTAGATGACCTCCGGAATCAACCGGTAGTGCAGCGGCGAAGGGTACAGGAACAGCTTGATCCCGGTCAGGATCGGCAGCAGCCCGCCGCCCGTCAGGCCGAAGCAGTGGAAGATCGGCAGCGCGTTGAACACCCGGTCTTCCACCGTGAAATCGGTGATCGACCGGATCTGCGCGATGTTGGAGAGGATGGCGCGGTGCGAGAGCACGACGCCTTTCGGCCGCCCTTCGGATCCCGACGTGAACAGCACCACGGCCGGCGAATCGGAGTCGATGCGTCGGCCCAGCAGCTTGGGGAACGCGAGGTGAAGCAGCGCCCACACCTTCACGCCGAACGTCACGCTCGGCGCTAGGTCTTCCAGATAGATGATCTTGACACCGCGGAGCCCGTCCACCTGCGCTTGCAGCCGCGCCGTCTCGAGGAATTTGCGCGACGTCACGATCGTGCTGACACGCGCCGCGACGCACGCGTTCTGCATGCCTTCCGTGCCCGCGGTGTAATTGAGCATCGCGGGGATACGGCGGAACGCGGTCATCCCGATGACCATACACAGCGTCGCGGCTAGATTAGGCAACAGGATCCCGACCGTCTCGCCGCGAACGCTGTTGCGCCGGACCAGCCAGCCCAGCACCAGAGTCATCTTGAGCAGCGTGTTGTACGAGTACTCGGTCTGCTTCATGTCCTCCATGAGCTTGCGGCGACGGCCATAGATGCGCATCGCGTCGATCAACGCGTCGTACAGGGTCTGGATCGGCTGAGAGCGGAAGATCATCTCCTGCATGATCCGGCGCATGCTCTCTCCCGCCTTGCGGCGGCGTATGCGTCCCGTCTCGCCGACCGGCATGGCGATGGAGGTCGGTGGCTGCAGCGAGACGGTGATGCGCGGGAACAGCGTGCGTGGATTGCTGCCCGAGAGCCGGCTGAAATAAGTCCGCGTGGCCCCGTCCAGCCGGACGGGCGCGATGACGGCCTGCGTCTTTGCGGCGACGAAGGCCGGCCCGTCGTACACCTTCATCAGGCTCCCGGTCAGGGTGATGCGCCCTTCGGGGAAGATCACGACCGGGCGGCCGGACTCGAGCAATCGCACGACGCGCTTCATCGCCATCGGGTTGGTCGGATCGACCGCCAGGTATTCGCTCAACGACAGCAGCAAGCGGTAAAGCCAGTTGCGAGTGACCTCGGTATGCACCACGAAGACCGGGTCAACCGGCAGGAACGCGCCCAGGATCACGCCATCCAGCAGCGACTGATGATTGGCGATGA